>CAIXLI010000228.1 GCA_903920205.1 uncultured Pseudomonadota bacterium | reverse complement strand
TCAGGATCGACCGACAAGGCTTTATTCGATCAGTTAAGCGGCTATCCTATGGCTCTGGGGTTAAGCTCAGCGATGTTGACGATTTTGGCCTTGTTGCCCGGGATGCCGTTTATTCCCTTTGCCATTCTGGGCGGATTTTCAGGTTTTGCCTGCTACACCGTAACGCAAGCGACCAAAGCAAGAGAAGCGGATGCGGTTATACAAGCGGATGCCAAGAGTAAACCGGCGGCTTTGGCGGAAGACCCCATTTCCAAATCTTTGTCTATCGATATGATCCGGTTGGAACTTGGCTATGCCTTGCTCAGCCTTATCAACAGCGAGGCGGGGCAACGCCTGACCGATCAGATCAAGGGGTTGCGCAAACAATTGGCGTCTGAGATGGGCTTTATTATGCCCGCTGTGCGCATTCAGGATAATTTGCAATTGCCCCCGAATTCTTATGTGCTGCGCATCAAGGAAATTGAAGCCGGACGAGGAGATTTGAGGCCAGGGATGTTGTTGGTGATGGACCCAAGAGGCCAAGCCATTTCTTTGCCCGGCGAAGCGACTGTCGAGCCGACTTTTGGCCTGTCCGCCACATGGATTGACCCGACCTATCGGGAAGAGGCTTTGTTCAAGGGCTATACGGTCGTTGATCCACCGACTGTTATTACCACGCATCTGACCGAGCTTATCAAAGACAACATGTCCGATATTCTATCTTATTCGGAAACGCAGAAGCTTTTGGACGAATTGGGCAAGGATCAGCAAAAACTGGTTGCCGACGTTATCCCGGCTCAGGTCACAGTCAGCGGGTTGCAGCGCGTTTTGCAGAACCTTTTAGCCGAACGCATTTCCGTTCGGGATTTGCCAACCATTTTGGAAGGCATTTCCGAAGCGACCGCCGTTACCCGCAACCTGTCCGCCATTTCCGAGCATGTGCGTACGCGCTTGTCACGTCAGATATCCGACGCGCATACGAACGACATGGGTTATATCCCGATGGTCACTTTGTCGCCTGAATGGGAGCAAGCCTTTGCGGAATCCGTCATCGGCGAAGGCGAGGCGCGCCAATTGGCGATGCCGCCAAGCCGCTTGCAACAATTTATCACCTCGGTACGCCAGACTTATGACCGTCAGGCGGCAATGGGCGAATCCCCTATTCTGCTTACTAGTCCGACGATCCGCAGCTATGTACGCTCGGTGGTCGAACGGTTCCGTCCTTCAACCATCGTCTTGTCACAAAACGAAATTCATCCGAAGGCCAAAATTAAAACCTTGGGGCAGGTGTAAATGAGGCTGAAATCTTTTCATGGCGCGACGCTGACAGACGCGATGAGGGCTGTGCGCGAGGCACTAGGCGAAAACGCGATTATCGTCGCTACGCGCGAGGACGAAACGGGCGGTGTGCGCGTCACCGCCGCCATTGACGAAGTGCAGCCCTCGGGACGCACCAAAACGATAGTCGCGCCGCCAGATGGGTCGGAGGCTCTTGAAAAAATCGCCGAGGCTCTTACCCGTCATCATGTTCCGTCCGCACTCGCAGAAAAATTGATGGCGACCGCGACGCAATTCGCTAGCGATGATCCTTTGCTTTCTTTGGGAGCGGCGATTGATACGCATTTTAAGTTCAAATCGTTGGCCGATGACGCGCCGTTAATGCTGGTGGGGCCTTCGGGTGCCGGTAAAACATTGTGCACGGCGAAACTGGCAACCAAGGCTACGATGGCTAAACGTGCGGCAACCGTTATCAGCACCGATCTTGACCGCGCAGGCGGGATGGAACAACTTGCTGCCTTTACGCGTCTGCTTAAAATTAATCTGGTTGAGATTGAAGATTGGCACGCGTTACGCGACATTGTGTCGATACAAAAGGGCAATCCCGTTTTTATCGACACGGCGGGGTTTAATCCATTCGACGCACGCGAGAGGGAAGTATCGCGTGAGTATATCGCTGCCGTCGGTGATGCGACGCTGGTGCTTCCTGCCGGGTTGGATGCGGCAGAGGCTATCGATCTTGCACATGAATTCCGCAGTATCGGCGCCTCGCGCTTGCTGGTTACGCGGCTTGATACCATTAGAAGGATTGGAAGTTTGCTGCGTCTTGCTTTTGAGTCGCGGTTGCCGCTTTCGAACTATAGCGCATCGTCCAAGGTGACTGAGCCTCCCCAACCTCTGAATCCCGTTGTTTTGGCGCGTCTTATTCTGAAAGTGCCGGGCGCTAGCGCCAAAACCGAGGAAGATCGCGGAGAAAGGAAATCAGCGTTATGACCGCTCCTATTCCTTTTGAATCTGATAAAGACCTGCGGGGTTTGTATCGCCATTACAAAGGTCAGGACTATCGGGTTCTGGGCAAAGCCAAGCATTCCGAAACGCTTGATGAGCTTGTCGTGTATCAGGCATTGTATGGAAATTACGGAGTATGGGTTAGACCCGCCGCTATGTTTTTTGGAAATATTGATGTGAATGAAAGCGTGATTCCGCGCTTTACAAAAATTAAGGAAGAGCAGCCATGACCGATCCAATTCCTTTGAGAACTGACAAAGTCGTATTCCCTACAGCACTTTTGCAATGCGCGAATATGATTGCGGTCGCCAGTGGCAAGGGCGGCGTCGGAAAAACGTGGTTCTCAGTAACCCTGTGTCATGCGCTGGCGCGGTCGGGTAAGAAGGCTTTGCTGTTTGACGGCGATTTTGGTTTGGCGAATGTCGATATCCAGTTAGGTCTGACGCCGGACAAGGATTTGGGCGGAGTCGTCGAAGGTTCTGCGACATTAGCCGATACCGTTACACGGTACGCTGAGGGCGGGTTTGATATTTTGGCGGGACGTTCGGGGTCGGGCTCACTTGCGACCTTGGCTTCGCAAAAACTTTCCGAGGTGCGGAACGACCTGATCGCGCTTGCCAGAAGTTATGACGCGGTGATTATCGATTTAGGTGCGGGAATTGAAAGGCCGGTGCGGCAAATGGCGGGGCCTGCGGCTTTTACCTTTGTCGTTCTGACCGACGAGCCGACGTCTTTGACAGATGCTTATGCCTATATCAAGCTGTCGCGTGCCGCGAATCCTGATGCGGATTTACGCGTTGTCGTCAATATGGCTGCGAACATTATTGAAGGCCAAAAAACCTATGAAACAATACGCAAAGCCTGCGAAGGATTCTTGGGCTACACGCCATCCTTGTCGGGCATTATCAGGCGCGATACGAAGGTGCGCGATGCCATTCGCGCCCAGATGTCGCTTTTGACCCGTTCTCCGACCAGCGAAGCTGCGGCGGATGTCGAGGCGATTGCTGCGCAACTGCGGTTCTAACGGGAACGGAGGCGGCGATGGGTACACTCCAGCTCGCCCCCACAACGGCCGCGTTATCCACCGCTGCGCCCACGACGGGCACATCGGGATTAACCGCCGTCCCTATTGCCGTGACGACTATTCCTGCCGCGCTGGAAAATCTGATGCGCGTTATTCAAACTAACGCGACGCCTGTGGCCCTATCAGAGGGAAATACGCTGACTCTTGCCACGGCGCTAGGAAATATTACCGTGACTGTGTCGTCGCAACTCGGCGCGGCGGAGAAGCAAAGTCTCACGCAAGAGTTGATCGATCTTGTGCAAACACAACGACCGGTGACGTTGACGGTGCATCCCGGATCGCCGCCCACGCAAGGGAGCTTGCTGATCGCTCCGCTTGCGGCACAGGAGACGGTGCAGAATGTTCAGACTCCAACATTCGCGCCAAGTTTATCTGCGCCGCCCTTGGCGATTGGAGATACTTTGTCTGCGATTGTTTTATCTGCGCCACAGGCCTCGGTTGCCGTTCCGCCCGCGATGGCGCCTTCTGTAACGACGGGATTGCCTACGACGCCTGATTTCGTTCTCTCTGCACCGAAAGCGAAATCAGATGCTGCGCCTCTTATGTCAGCCATCCCTTCCGCTCCGTCAACGGACTCTAAGGTGACGCCGCAAACGCCGGTTTTAGCGCCGTCATTCTCTCCGGAAATTTTGGCCTTGCTTAAACAGGGGAACGAAGTCGCGTTGCATGTTTCGAGCGTCGTTCAAAGCGGCTACGCCGAACAAAGCCTGCCCCCCCACCTTGAGCCCAATCAAATCATGGCGACAGTGAGCGGTACGGGTACGGAGGGGCAGCTTATTCTTAAAGCGGGCGACGCGACGTTGTTTGTAAAAACGCCTGCATCAGCGCCGGTCGGAACTGCGGTTATCGTTTCTGTGGATGCGGTCAAAAGCGCACCCTTGTTGCCTTTGCCCGCACTCGACGCGCCGAGTAATTTTCAAGCGCTTCCGCAGGCGCTGGCGGCGCTGGCGCAAATTAATCCGCAAACCCTCCATCAAATGCTGGCGACGCATATTCCTCAACCGACGGAGGCTTTGTCCGGCGCTTTGTTGTTTTTATTCGGCGCATTCAAACAGGGTAATGTGCGGGGATGGCTGGGCAACGAAGCGACAGATAGGCTGACGAACGCGGGCAAATCATGGATTATTGACAGCCTGTCCAAGGAATTAGGTGGCGCGGGGCAACTGGCGCAGGATTCCGTGGTCGGCGCGTGGCGTTCCTATCCCCTACCCCTTTATGCGCAGCAGCAATTTCAGGCGTTGACGCTTTACGTCCACAGTGACCGTGAGGCGCGGAAAGAGCGCGCCAATGGCGCTTCTGGAATTGGCAGGATACGATTTCTGATTGATATGCGGCTTAGCAAGCTTGGCGCGATGCAGGTCGACGGTTTTGTGCAGCAGAAAAAACTTGATATGATTTTGCGCAGCGAAACGACAATGCCCGAGGGGCTTCATCACGAGTTACGCGCGGCTTATATCAAAGCTTTAGAGGCTGTCGGTTATACGGGTGCGTTGAATTTTCAGGTCGGAAGAAAGTTTTGGATTGTTATGAACCAACCCGCGCCGCAGGGAATTGTGACGTGACGATGATGGGCGCGAGGCGTTAGTTGTAAGACAGCTTGGCTTCCCTATAACCTGATGGCCCTTTAAGATACGTCCTCTGGTCCCCCGAGGCAGGCAAGGAAACGACACACCCATACTCGTTGCGCACGACCTCAATCGCCGTAACACTAAAAGGCTCCCCCCCCCACGTCGTGAGGTTTATGCCCCCTTTACAGGTAGAGCGCGTCTCTCCAGCTAGCACGATCTGGATTGCGTTTTCTTCAAGATTCCTTTCCACGCAGGTTCCGGCTAAACCAGCGCAGAATTCCCCTATAATAAGATAAGTAGATGCGGCAAGAACAAGTGAGGACCCCTTCTTTAAGTCCTCCTTATGCACGTGATACACTGGAAGTTTTCCCTCTACAGGACGCATAAACATGGCTCCCGAGGTGATAAAGGATGCCAAGACTGCGCCAAAGGGACTATGAGAAGCGCCAACTCCTGTTGCTAGCGTCCAAACTAGAGTTGCTACAGGGTGTTTTTTCATGAAACGCAGCGGTTTCAATAATGTGGCTCCGTAGTCTGTCCAAGAACGTCTAGTGGATGACATGGCTCACTCCTTCAGAAAATTAAGAAAAATATAGGGTTATTTTTATCCGGCGTATTCCTTGTTCGTCAAATGCTTTCATTGCAATTTTATGGTTAATCCTTGAAATAAGAAAGAATACTTAAAAAGAAAGGGCTTACTCCGCCCTTTTCCTCTCATGCCTTGTGCCGCCGATTTCGTCGAGTTCGATGGTTTCGAGGCGGCGTTCTTCTTTGGCCTCCGCTTCGATGCGTTGGGCTTCGGCGGTTTCGAATCTTTTTTGCTCTTCAAATAGTTCAGCGAGTTTTTCTTGGGCGGCCTTTACCGCCATAGACGCGATTTGCCGTTCCTGTTCCAAGGCGCGACCTTGCGCCACCATTTCTTTTAAGAACGCGCCATAGGTAATGCGCGCTGCGTCATCTTGCGCGGCGGCTTGTTCGCGCGCTTTCATGATTTCCAACCGGGTAATTTTTCCTTCAATGCGTTCCAGATTATCCAGAAGGCGGGCGAGGTGCTGACGTTGCTCATCGACAAAAGTTTTTTGAAGTTTGATGAGCGTGGAAAGGCTCTTCATGACCCAGCAATGCCTAATATCTTCGCCAATTGGGCGTAGGTGCCGGCGAAATTAGTCTGGTCGTCTTTGTTCTGGCGCAGGAATTCTTCAAGGGGAGCATAAAAGGTGATCGCTTCATCGACCTCAGCGTTGCTGCCTTTGCGATACGCGCCGAGGCGGATCATTTCCGCCATATTTTCATAAGCCGCCAGATGCCGCCGCGCACAGCCAACCATCGCGTTTTCGGATTCGTTATTGCATCCAGGCATTGTACGCGAAATGCTGCGCAGGATATTGACAGCTGGAAAGCGTCCACGCTCGGCAATCGAACGGTCAAGGACGATATGCCCGTCAAGAATGCCTCGCGCGGCGTCGGCTATCGGTTCGTTGTGATCGTCACCATCGACCAAGACGGTAAACAGACCTGTAATGCTGCCTTTGCCTTGCTCTCCTGGCCCTGCGCGTTCTAGCAGTTTCGGCAATTCTGAGAAAACGGTAGGCGGGTAGCCCTTTGTAGTAGGGGGTTCGCCTGCGGCGAGGCCAATCTCGCGCTGCGCCATGGCAAAGCGGGTGATGCTGTCCATAAGGCATAAAACCTGTTGGCCTTGGTCACGGAAATACTCTGCGATTGCCAAGGTCAGAAAGGCTGATTGCCGACGCATCAGGGGAGCTTCGTCGGAAGTGGCGACGACGACGACGCTACGCGCCAGACCTTCTTCGCCAAGATCGTCGAGAATAAATTCCTGAACCTCGCGCCCGCGTTCGCCGATCAGGCCGATCACAGAAACGTCCGCCGAGGTATAACGCGCCGCCATCGACATCAAGGTCGATTTACCCACGCCGGAACCGGCAAAAACGCCCATACGTTGCCCTTGGCATAGGGTCGTGAATGCGTTGACAGCGCGGACGCCTATGTCGAGCTTAGCTCCAACGCGTTGGCGTTTATGTGCGGGAGGAGGAGGACTGCGGACAAAACGCGGTGTATCGCCGTGGGGCAACGGACCTTTGCCGTCAATCGGCTCACCCAACGCATTCACGACGCGCCCAAGCCACGCTGTGGTAGGCAAGATAACGGGTTGCGCGTCAGCAAGTTCGACTTTGCTGCCAAGACCAACGCCTTCCAAAGGCGCGAAGGGAAGCATCAGAGCTTTGCCTTCGCGAAAGCCGACTGTTTCGCAAAGAATACGGCGACCGCCCCGCGCAATAACTTGGCAACGCCCACCGACCGATAAACGGTTTTCAATTCCAGCGACTTCGATCAGCAACCCCTGAACGCCAACAACCCGCCCGAAAATATAGACGGGAGGCAGAGCATCAATGCGTTTGACGAGCGTTTGGATATCCTGATTCATGTTGTTATTCTGCCCTTTCCTCCTGCGCTTTTCCAGTTTGTTTCGGGGCATAGATAGGCAAAAACCTATACCTTCCTTTGTTTCCAATGCCGCAGATGATAATTGGATTTCCTTTTAAAGCAATTTCTCCTATAAATAGTAAGGATTTCTCAAATATTACGGGGATTTCATGGCGCGTTCTTTTGAAGACATCTCAAGTCTGACGCCAATCGGGCCGCGCGAAGTGCGCGTGTTGACGGGCTTGTCAGCGGCAGGAAAGACTCATTTCTCGAAACGCCTCAGGGACCAGTACCCCGACATTATGATTTTCGTCGAAGACAATCACTATACTCAGCCAGGCGTTTTTTTACGGGCAATTTCCGTACTTTTTAAGCAAGTTTCTCAACACGTGCTTGATCCCGTCCGCGCCTTCTATACCTCAGCACAACAAGACTTGTTCGACAAAGCCTTTGCGGCAGCAATTCAGGGCAACGCTGTGCTGGTCGATGTATGCTGCGGCCCTCCCGATGATTTCTTTAAACTTCTGACAAACGCCCGTAATAGGGCGCACGAGGCAGGCGTGAAATTCGAAATCGACTGGATCACATGTCATGAAATTTTGCGGAGAAAACGTCTTTTGAAGTACCGTGCGACCGCTTTTGATTTACAACTTGGAAACGACAGGAAATACTTCAGGCTCGTCAGGAAAATAGAGAAACGACTTCCCGATTGGAAACAAAGCGGCCTTCCCATCCGCGTTTTTTCCAACAACAACGACATGACTCCACCTGTGGCAGGTGCGCCGCACCTTGCAGGAAGTGACGTCAAAAACTTGCCCTACCTAGGATCGATTGCGGCCGGAGAGCATGTTCGTCTTTTGGACAAAGGCCTTGAGTGGCTCTCCAAGCCGCGCCTTGAGCCGTTTTAACGCCGTTATAATCCGCGGAGGGATCAGCCTTTTTTAAGACGATCAATCAAAACCCGATAGCCCCGATGGTTTTCCTGCTGCAAAAAGCGGGCGACGCGGCCCACTGTTGTGACGCTGACGCCTGTTTTGGCATGGATTTCACGGTAGGAAAGTTTGCCTTCGTCCAAGATGCGGGCGACAAGCCAGCGGTCGGTGAGATCGGCGATTTCCTTGGGCGTGCAAATGTCGAGCAGGAAACGGCGAGTTTCGTCAACGGTTTTTAAAGCCAGAACCGCCTCAACCAGATCCTTCATTGCCTTGGCGTTGACGGGTTTATTCATTGACTATTACTCCCACTCGATCGTGCCGGGTGGCTTGCTGGTTATGTCATAGGTCACGCGATTGATGCCGCGCACTTCGTTGATAAGGCGCGTTGCCGTTTTAGTGAGGAACGAAGATTCAAACGGATAGGCCTCCGCTGTCATGCCATCGACAGAAGTGACGGCGCGGAGGGCGAGGACGTTGTCGTAAGACCGACCATCGCCCATCACGCCGACGGTACGCACGGGCAGAAGAACCGCGAAGGCTTGCCAGATTTCGTCGTAAAGCCCCGCTTTGCGGATTTCGTCGAGATAGATGGTGTCGGCTTTGCGTAGAACCGCAAGTTTTTCGGGCGTGATGTCGCCGAGGACGCGGATGGCGAGGCCGGGTCCGGGGAAAGGATGGCGGCCGACGAAGGATGGGGGAAGACCCAATTCGCGGCCTAAGGCGCGGACTTCGTCTTTGAACAATTCGCGCAAAGGTTCGACCAGTTGCAATTTCATGCGTTCGGGCAAACCGCCGACATTATGATGCGATTTGATCGTGACGCTTGGGCCACCGGTGAAGGAGACGCTTTCGATCACGTCGGGGTACAAAGTTCCTTGCGCCAGAAACGCGACGTCTTTGATTTTGTGGGCTTCGCCGTCGAAAACATCGATGAAAAGTTTGCCAATGGTTTTGCGCTTCAGTTCGGGATCGCTGACTCCCGCCAAGGCGGAGAGAAACGTGTTTTGCGCGTCGACGGCGATCAGAGGAATGTTGTAATGCGAACGGAACAGGGTCACGACTTGTTCGGCTTCGCCTTCGCGCATCATGCCTGTATCGACGAAGATGCAGGTGAGTTGGTCGCCTATGGCCTCGTGAATCAGGACGGCAGCGACGGCGCTGTCTACGCCGCCGGAAAGGCCACAGATGACTTTGCCTGTGCCGACTTGCTTGCGGATGCGTTCGATCTCGGTGGCGCGGAAGGCTTTCATGCTCCAAGCGTTGCCGCAGCCGCAGACTTTATGGACGAAGTTGCCCAGTATTTTTGCGCCGTCGGGCGTGTGCACGACTTCGGGGTGAAATTGAGCGCCGTAGAATTTGCGTTTTTCATCGGCGATGAAGGCAAACGGTGCGCCATCACTGATGGCGACGACGGAAAAGCCTTCGGGGATTTTGGTGACGCGATCGCCGTGGCTCATCCAGACCTGATTGCGGGAGCCCTGCTCCCAGACGCCTTCAAACAAGGCGCAGTTTTGGGTGATTTCTAATTGGGATTTTCCAAACTCGCGGTGGTGTCCGCCTTCGACAGCGCCGCCCAATTGCATGCACATGGTTTGCTGTCCGTAGCAGATGCCGAGGACGGGGACGCCCATGTCCCAAACCGCTTGGGGGGCGCGGGGGCTGTTGTCTTCGAGGGTCGAAGCGGGCCCGCCGGAGAGGATGATGCCGTTGGGATTGAATGCGCGGACTTGGTCGTCGGTGCGATTGTAGGGTTGGATTTCGCAATAAACGCCTGCTTCGCGCACGCGACGGGCGATGAGCTGAGTTACCTGAGAGCCGAAATCAAGGATGAGGATTTTATCTTGCGCGGTCATTATGGATTCCTTGGAAGTTAGACTTTCTTCAAAAAACAGGTTTTGAGGATCAGGCCTTTGATAGAGCCTGTTCGGCATTCGATTTCTTGGTCATTGGAAGTCAGGCGTATATTCTTGATCGTCGTGCCGCGTTTGACCGTTTCGCCAGCGCCCTTGACCTTTAAATCCTTGATAAGCTGAACGGTGTCGCCATCGGTAAGAGGAGTTCCGTTGCTGTCTTTAACTTTGCTCTCGGTCATTGTTGGGTCGTTCCTTATATAAGAGAGCCTCGGCTCGCCGAGCCGTAGCGAGCGGTAACCAGCCCGCCTTCGCCCTTTGGGCTTCGGCGCGGCAGCCTTCACTCGCTTCGCTAGCGAAGGCTGGTGCGGGCAGCCGGAATTGAACCGGCACGCCATTTCTGGCTCCGGATTTTAAGTCCGGTACGTCTACCAGTTCCGTCATGCCCGCAGACCTTGGCGGAAACTATCAGCAAACATCCGTAAAGCCAATCCCCGTATGAACTCTGGCACCCTTGAAAATTAATAAAAATCGCCTGTTGCGCTTCCGGCTTCCGCACATTATACATACCCACCGATTCCCTGGTAGCT
The DNA here is from genome assembly GCA_903920205.1 of uncultured Pseudomonadota bacterium. Classification (GTDB taxonomy): domain Bacteria; phylum Pseudomonadota; class Alphaproteobacteria; order UBA9219; family UBA9219; genus CAIXLI01. Next base: position 8,594 of record CAIXLI010000228.1, on the reverse strand, counting down.
CAGCGGTAGAGCAGGTGACTGTTAATCACCGGGTCGGCGGTTCGATCCCGTCCCAGGGAGCCATTTTCTTTGAAATTTTGGCTCTTAGTTTTACGTTTCGTGACGCAAAACGTGAAGATTCATGCCTTTTTGAGCGGGGCGATTTGATTGGTTAGCGCAAACCAAAAAACAGACGCTATTGGCGCATAAGCTCGGCTTTGCAGACTTTTTCGAGCTGGGGAAGGTCATCATGGGCAAGCTTCCACAGGCCGTCAGGGATGACGTGTTCATAGTCATGCCGTAGGATGTTCCCGATGCCTGCAACTTTTCTCCACGGGATTTCTGGGTGTCTTTCTTTAAGGTCATTCGGTAAGCGGCGGCTTGCTTCCGATATGATTTCGACGCTTCTTTCAACGATGCGCCGCCGATCAAGATCGGCTTGGAATACTTCCAAGGAAATGCCCGCCATTTTGCTATAGACATGGTGTATCGCGTCGACCATATCCTGCAAATGCGGCTTTGACGGCTTTGCGACCATTAGAATACCTGAACCGCTGAGGCTTCTATGCTGGGGCGCATGATGTGGTGAAGGCCGCCACGCGGGATCATATCTGTTTTGGTGCCGAGGATTCCGGTGGTCATTTCTTTGATGTCCATGAGTTCGTAGAGGCCTATCGCGCCTTGGTCATGGTCAAAAAAGAGATCGACATCGGAATCGGGGCGCGACTCGCCGCGTGCTGTCGAGCCGAACAAATAGAGATGTTTGACCCCCGCTTTTCGCAAGTCGGTTTCCGACTTTTTCAATCTGGCTATCGCTTCGTCACGCGTCATAGGATGCCCTACCCTTTACGCTTTGTTTATAGCATATTTCTGGCAAAAAACACTTTTTAGTGAATGACAAAGATGCCTTGCAACGAAGAAAACGGTTGAAAAATGGCTCAAGCGGCATCACAATGCGGGGCAACAACCTCTTGATTGTCTTGAAAAACTGCGGATAGCGGCATTCGCGGGTGTAGCTCAATGGTAGAGCAGAAGCTTCCCAAGCTTACGACGAGGGTTCGATTCCCTTCACCCGCTCCAGATTTTGGGGCTACTGCCATCGGAGGAATTTATTATGAAGCCTTTGCAAATTGCTCTGATCGTCGTCCTTAGCTTTGTTGTTGCCTTGGCAACGGGAAAATATGTGGCGTCGCATAATGGCGCGGGGGCGACGGTTAAGGAAAGCACTTTTGAGAGAGTTGTGCGAACGGGCGAGATTCGTTGCGCTTATGCGGTTTATGAGCCGCCTTTGTTTAAAGACCCGAATACAGGTCAGCTGAGTGGTATTTTTTATGATGTTATGGAAGAAGTCGGGCGTCGACTGAATTTGAAAATCAAATGGGTCGAGGAAGTTGGTTACGGCACGATTGCCGAAGGGTTTGCAACCGACCGCTATGACGCTTTCTGTAACACTGTATGGCCGACCCCTGAACGCACCCGCGGAGCCAGCTTTACCATTCCTCTTTATTATTCTCCGGTGGATGTATTCGTGCGCGCCGACGATCACCGTTTTGATGGGAATATTTCAAAGCTCAACGACCCCTCCTTTATTTTTGCGGTTAAGGACGGCGATGTTTCCGATGCTTTTGCCTCGCAGATATTTCCCAAGGCCAAACATGCCAGCATTCCCGATATGGCCGATACGTCTCAATTGCTGGTGGATCTCGCGCATAATAAAGCCGACGCGGCGATTAACTCGCCGGAGCTTTTGTACCAATTTTTGAATAAGAACCCGGGCACTCTGCGCAATCTGACGCCGGATAAGCCGATCAACGCCGCCGCCAATACCATCATGATTAAGCCTGACCAGTATCAGTTCAAGACGATGCTGGATGTGACGTTGCAGGGGCTTTTGAATAGCGGCTTTATCGATGCCGAATTACAAAAATATAAAAGTTATAACCCCATCTATCTCAAGAATGCTTTGCCCTATGAGCCCGGAGAACGGGATGGTCGATAATCCCTTCACCCGCTCCAAATTTTGGTGTGCCCATGAATGCTTACAAAGAAGGAGCCGCTTCAGCATTTCGGTGACCAAAGAGATGGGGGACGCCTTCGGAAAGTTCTTGGGTTAGTCTCTCCACCATCATTTTATGGGCATCACCTGCCACAAGGTACTCAACGGCCTCTAGATAAATTTGTTTGATTTTATTGAGAAAATCATCTTTACTCGCCGCCGTTATTGTTAGACGCGGCACATTGACAAAATTGACCTCATTATCATTATCATATTGTTGATCGATGATACGAACATCTATCCCTTGTTCTTTTAATAATTTTCCCAGAGCAAGGGTTCCTTCTTCTATCTTTTCCAAACGAACGTGCCCAAGCTCTTTTGAATCTTAGACCATAGAAAACGTGTTTGGCGTTTCTCTGATAGACAGACAACCGTAAATTTTTGGCAAATCATGGGGGTCACAATCATATTGGGCTTCCACGATGGATAAAAACTGTTTCTTGATTTTACCGATTGAAGATTCCGACATCAATGGCTCCTAGGAATAAGTTTTTAAATTTACCCTTGAATTTTAACCTCGGCTGATTTTATTCGCAAAGAGATTATATGGTTAACAGCGCCTTGATGACGCGGTTACCCGCCAGATATGCCTGTAGCGCAAAGCACTCCCCCACATCTGGGGGATGAGATTCGCCTTACGCGTCGATATTCGTCACGTTAAGGGCGTTTTCTTGGATGAACAGGCGGCGGGGTTCTACGACGTCGCCCATCAAAGTGGAGAAGACTTGTTCTGCGACTTCGGCTTGGTGGACTTTGACTTGCAGCAAAGTGCGCACGGTCGGGTCTAGGGTCGTTTCCCAGAGCTGTTCGGGGTTCATTTCGCCCAGACCTTTGTAACGCTGCATCGTCAGGCCTTGTTTGCCGTGTTCCCAGATTGCGTCGATGAGGGCGATGGGGCCTGTCAGGGGGATGATCTTATCCTTAATCGCCAGTTTAGCGGGGAATTGGAACCAGTTTTGCAAATCCTCGGTCATTTGATCGAGACGGCGGGCTTCCGCCGAGCGGAGCGTGTCGGCATCCAGAGCATAACGATGCGTGACGCCGTGGCGGACGCGGCTGAGGATCATGCCGCCTTTGGTGGTGGCCTCGCCTTTCCAGCCGCGTTCTTTGGCATCCAAGAGGGTGTCCAGACGTTTGGCGATATAGGCTGCGGCTTGCGCGGCGTGTTCGGCATCGGTGGTGAGCGACGCGGAGAGGGCTCCGGCTATCGCGGCTTGTTCGACCAGACCTTCGTGCCCGACTTTATGCGCCAAGGATTTAATCGCGCTTTTCATCACGCGGGTTTTTTCGGCGAGTTGGCGGAGTTCGGTGCCTTGCATAATTTTGCCGCCGTGGAGCGTAAGGCTGACGTCTTCGACTCCGGTTTCGGTCAGGTAGTTTTCCATCGCGGCTTCGTCTTTCAGATACCGTTCCTTGGCGTTGCCGCGCTTGATGCGGAACAAAGGCGGTTGCGCGATATAGATATAGCCGCGTTCGATCAATTCCGGCATTTGACGGAAGAAGAAGGTCAAAAGCAGCGTGCGGATATGGCTGCCGTCGACATCGGCGTCGGTCATGATGATGATTTTGTGGTAGCGAGCTTTGTCAGGGTTGAATTCTTCGCGCCCGATGCCGCAGCCGATGGCGGTGATGAGCGTGCCGATTTCCGCTGAAGAAAGCATTTTATCAAAACGCGCCCGTTCGACGTTCAGGATTTTGCCGCGCAAAGGCAGGATGGCTTGGAATTGGCGCGAGCGACCTTGCTTGGCGGAGCCGCCTGCCGAGTCGCCTTCGACGATGAACATTTCGGATTGGGCGGGGTCGCGGTTTTGGCAATCCGCCAGTTTGCCCGGGAGGGAGTTGGGGTCGAGAGCGCCTTTGCGGCGGGTCAGTTCACGCGCCTTGCGGGCGGCTTCACGCGCTGCGGCGGCTTCGGCGACTTTGCCGACGACGCGTTTGGCGTCCGCCGGATGTTCTTCAAACCAGATGCCGAGCATTTCGGAGATGATCGCTTCGACGACGGGTTTGACTTCGCTAGAGACCAGTTTTTCTTTTGTCTGCGACGAGAATTTGGGGTCGGGGACTTTGACCGACAGGACACAGGTCAGGCCTTCGCGCATGTCTTCGCCAGACAGGGCGATTTTGTCTTTCTTCGTCAGGCCTGTGTTTTCCGCATATTGGTTGACGGTTCGGGTCAACGCGGCGCGGAAGCCTGCCAGATGGGTGCCTCCGTCTTTTTGCGGGATGTTGTTGGTGAAGCACAGCATGTTTTCGTGATAGCTGTCGTTCCACTGCATCGCGCATTCGACCGCGATGCCGTCATGTTCCTTGCGCGAGAAGATGGTCGCGTGGACGGGGGATTTGGATTTGTCGAGCCATTCGACAAACGCGTTCAGCCCGCCTTCGTAATGCAGGTTGACCGTGCGTGGTTCGGCGCCACGTGCGTCAGTCAGATTCAGATTCACACCCGAATTCAAAAACGCCAATTCGCGCAGGCGGTGTTCCAGCGTGCCGAAATCGAAAACGGTTTTAGTGAAGGTCGCGGACGAAGGCAGGAAGGTAACCTCGGTGCCTGTTGTGTCGGACGCGCCGACTTGCTTCAGCGGCGCTTCGGCGACGCCGTCTTTAAAGCGCATAAAATATTCGCCGCCTTGACGGCAGATGCGCAGGTCGAGAAATTCGGACAAGGCATTGACGACAGAGACGCCGACGCCGTGAAGGCCGCCGGAGACTTTATAAGAATTTTGGTTGAATTTGCCACCAGCGTGCAATTGCGTCATCACGACTTCCGCCGCCGAGATGCCTTCTTCGGAATGGATGTCGGTCGGAATGCCGCGCCCGTTGTCGCGCACGGTGCAGGAACCGTCGGCGTTCAGGATCACGTCGATGCGCGTGCAATGCCCCGCAAGGGATTCATCGACGGCGTTGTCAACGACTTCGTAGACCATGTGGTGAAGGCCAGAGCCGTCGTCGGTATCGCCGATATACATGCCCGGGCGTTTGCGCACGGCATCGAGCCCGCGCAGGACGGTGATGGAATCCGCGCCATAGGCTTGCGCGTCCTTGGCCATCGCTTCGGCTGGCGTTTCTTCGGGAATTTCGGCGGCAACTCCGCTCATCGTTTTTGACCTTAATTTTCTTCTTGTTTTTTCGCCCGAAGCCTTACTCTAACCCTCTGCCAAGATTGGCAAAAACGGCTCTGGGGAATCTGGAGGTTATCCTACGGAGTTTAGGGGAGAAACGCTACTTATTTTTGTCGTGGGGCGGCGGGAAAAGGTAAGGGAAATCAGAGGGATATGAAGCGGTTTTCATGCGACTTGCTGTTGGGTTGCCGTTTTTCTCTTTAGTTTCCAAATTATCGTGATATATCCAGAAAAATGGGCTTCCATAAAGAGGCTTGGTGGCATTGTGTGAAAAGGAGAGAAAACGTGTTTTTAAATAAGTTATTTAAGCGTGTGAACGGTCAAATTGGCAAGAAAATGAACGACGCTGGTATCGGGTTTTATTCGTATACGCACTATTTGCCGTTAACGGACAATTCTGATGGAACCTGTATCAGAGGGCCTTATCCGTCATTTAAGGCGGCGAGCGGCCAGATTTCTCGCCCCGTGCCTCGTCTTCGTGTGGTACGTTTTCGCTGGAGCGTGCCTCAAGGCGCGGTGACGCCTAAGCAAACTTCTTTTAGTTTTTATTAAGCCCCCTACCCCCTGCCCCGATAAGCCGCCACGCCCGTATCGGGAACGACCACGCCTGACGGCATTTTTCCTTTTTGGAAAAAGATGTCGATAGGCATGCCGCCTCGGGGATACCAATAGCCGGAGACGCGCAACCATTTTGGCGCAATGGTTTTGATGAGCCGGTCGCCGATACCGACAGTGCAGGCTTCATGGAAACCGCCGTGATTGCGGAAGGACTGGAAAAACAGTTTCAGTGATTTGCTTTCCACCAGCCATTTGCCTGGGACGTAATCCACCACGATATGCGCGAAATCGGGCTGGCCTGTCAGGGGGCAGAGGCTTGTGAATTCGGGGCAGACGAAGCGCACGAGATAATCGTGCTGGGGGAACGGGCGCGGCACTTTCTCGATCACCGCTTCGTCGGGCGATGACGGAATTGGCGTTGGACGCCCGAGTTGCTTGAGCGATTTATAGGGCGATTTTGACATGCTGCGCGGATTATCTGAGGTGATAGGAAAGCCCCACGCGCCACGCTGTGTCGCTAGAGAAACTGGAGGGCTCATAAGCTCCAGCAACCACGCCGCTTTGAACATAGTGGAAGTGGTCTAAATCTAACGACGTAAAAAGTTCAACGCGAGGGGCTATATTATACCCAATTTTTCCGCCGAGCTTATATGCTCCTGCATTACCGAGGGTATAGGTATCCCCTGCCGTTTTCATCTGTGCGGCAAAGGTCGTTCCCGCCGCGCCATAAGCTGATAAAATCAGACGATCCGTCGGGGAAAACTGCAACATCGTGCCGCCCAGAAAAACGAAATTCTGGTATTTTTCAATCTGACCACTGCCGAGATTGCGATCCCAGTAACGGAAGCCTAATTCGGCATAAGGCACCAGCATCACGCGCGAGCCGATGGCGAACCCCCTGCCGATTTTGCCGTCGATCGTCGAGATCGTTTCCGTGGTTGTCCCCTGCAACGGCACCGTCGGGGCATAATAATACGCACCTTTATAAGAAGCGTCGCCGAAAGACGAGGTTCCCTCAAGCGCAACATAAAGATTATTATTCGTCATGTTGCTCATGCCTGCCGCGAAGGATGGAAGCCAGCCATGTTCGCTGTCGGGGATGGGCGTAATGGACTCTTTGTAATTGAACAACGACGTTCCGAACGAGCCCCAGATCGCGCTGTCTGCGCTGCGTATTGTTTGGGTATCGGCCTTGGCTGTAAACGGCGCGAAGGCATACGCGCAAAAAGCAAGAACCGCCATGCACAGGCCGGATTGTGAAACGCGCCTCATAGTCTCTCCTCGTTAGGTTTATTGCCCGACACTGCGCCAAGTTTTATCCGGTTGCAAGCCGTCTGAGACTTGGCGAGATGCCGAACGCCTTACGGGCGAATATAAACGACTTGGGGTTGCGGCACCGCATAGACTACTGTCGGAGGTGGCGCGTAATAGGTCGGATACGGGGCGGCATAGACTGGCGCATAAGAAGGTCTTTCCTCAAGCCCAAGGCCGAGAGCAAGGCCAAGACCGAGGCCGAGGACGGCACCTGCCGGATACATGCCTCGGTGACCGTGCCTTTCGTAATGCTCATGATGTTCATAGCGCTCATAAGAATGGCCGTATCCATAATGTTCGCGCGCTTGTGCGGGAACGGCGGCAAGGCTGACAAAAGCGACGAGTGCGGCAGTAGCAGCGAAAGCTAAGCGAAACATGATCAACCTCCTTAAAAAGTACAGCATCATTACCACATGAGTCTATGTCAAAATAAGGGCTTTATAAGAGCGCGATTAAGGCATTTGCGCCTGCTGCCCAGTAACCAATGCATTATTGTCAAATCCGTTTTATAAATTCCTATGCTCCGATTCTTTCGCTCACTCGCTTCGATATTCAGGCCGCCGTTTCAGGGAATGGGACTGGCTGTCGTTTTATATTTTGCTTGGGCGCATGTTGTTTTTCCGCATAACGACGTTTGGCGGGGGAATTTGCCGGATCCTGACGATTATATGTATTTGACACAGGTGTTGGACTGGCTGAAGGGGCAAGGCTGGTATGACAATGTTCAGCATCGGATGAATCCGCCGCAGGGCGTGGCGATACCCTTTTCGCGGTTTGCGGAGATGCCTTTGGCAGCGGGGATTTTGTTTTTCGAGAGGCTGGGATTGCCCGCACGGGGGGCAGCGCTTGTTTCCGCGTGGATTTGGCCGTTGGTATTGCTTGGGTTTTGCCTTGGCGGTTTGCGGCGGGTGGCGGCTTGCGTGGTGCCGGAGCGGTGGGCGGGGGCTTCGGCCTATGTCGCGCTTTTTTCAGTGGCGTTACTTTATGAATTTATGCCCGGGCATGTGGATCATCACGGGTTGGTGATTGTTCTTATTCTGGCGGGGCTTGGGTTTGTATTGCGGATGGTGGATGCGCCGCGCAACATCTGGCTAGGCGCGGCGGCGGGGGCGACTCTGGCATTTACCTTAATGATCGCGCTAGAATCTTTGCCTTGGGTTTTGCTGATTGCGGCTTGGGTGGGATTGTGGAGCCTTCGCCATGGGGGACGGAGTGGCGCGGCTTTTGGGATGGCGTTTTTGGTCGGGACGTTTGTTTGTTTGGGGGCGACGCGGCCTTTGGCGAAGTTTTTTTCCTTCGATATCCTGACTTATTCTTTTGTCTATGTGCTGTTGGCTTGCGTCGTCGCAGCGCCGCTGGTCGGCGCGGCTTGGGTAACGCGCACAAGGCTGCGGTGGGGCATGGGGCTTGGGCTGGCTGTTCTGTTAGGCGGTTTGTTTCTTTATCGCTTTCCCCAGATGGCGACGGGGCCTTATGGGGCTATCGACCCACGGCTGGTGCCAATTTTGTTGAACGCCGTCGAGGAGGCGAAGCCGATTTTGCGGACAGAAAACGGCTGGGCGCAT
>CAIXLI010000227.1 GCA_903920205.1 uncultured Pseudomonadota bacterium | reverse complement strand
GGATGCGCGTGGGTATTTCACGGAAACCGTCAACGAAAAGCGGTTTCTTGAGGGTGGTATAAAATTTCACTCGGTACAGGAAAATCAGTCTATGTCGCACCAAGTCGGCACGGTGCGGGGATTGCATTTCCAAAGGCCGCCTTATTCTCAAGCCAAACTGGTACGGGTTTTGCGTGGACGGGTTTTTGATGTAGCGGTTGATCTCCGCTCCGCCTCCCCCACTTACGGCAAACACGTTAGCGCAATTTTATCCGCCGACGACATAGCTCAGATATTCATTCCAACCGGATTTGCACATGGTTTTTGCACCCTGACAGAAGATGCCATAGTGCTGTATAAAACATCTGACTTCTATGTTCCGCAAAGCGAGAGCGGGATTATATGGAACGATCCGATGCTGGGGATAGATTGGCCGATTGATGCCGCAAGTGCCGTACTTTCCGATAAGGACGCAAAACTGCCTCCATTCAAAGAACTATCCGCAATACAGGGCGAAAGCATGAATTGCTAACGAGTTATTAACACGGATGGATTTTAAGGAAGCTCAACTAAACCAAGGAGCTTCCGATGGAACAGGCAGCATTAAAAGACGAGACGCAAGCGGGTTACGTGGAGTGGATGAAGGAAATTCCCGATCCTCGTCTGCCGAAAAAAGTAACATATCCTTTGTCAGAGATACTTTTTGTCCTTTTCATTGGACAATTATGCGGAATGGATGATGTTGATGAGATAGTTCTATTTGCACGGATGCAATTGGGATGGTTTCGCACTGTGATGGATTTCAAGGATGGAATTGCATCGCCATATACGTTCCGGCGTGTCTTGGGGTTGATTGACCATAAGGCTTTTGAACGCCTTTTTACTGCATGGGCGGCATCTTGGTGTGCGTCAGGGGTTATTGCGATTGACGGAAAATGTCTGCGTGGCGCTTCGGAAAAGAAAGATTTGTACAAAGGGCTTTATACTGTGAACGCATTTGCCAACAGAACTGGAATGGTTCTCGGTCAGCAAAAGGTTCACGAAAAGAGCAACGAAATCACGGCCATTCCTGCGCTTTTGGAACAATTGTCTCTCAAAAACACCATCGTGACAATCGATGCGATGGGTACGCAAAGCAAGATTGCCGAAGCCATTCGTGCCAAAGAAGCCGACTATGTTCTTGCGCTGAAAGGCAACCAGACCAGCCTGCGCGACGATGTGGCGAGATTTTTTGAAGACGCGGAACTTTCCCAAGCATGCGCCACGCATACAACCGTTTCTTCCGGGCACGGACGGATTGAAGAAAGGACAATTCATGTAACAGAGGCCTTGGACTGGCTCACAGAGCTTCATCCTCAATGGAAAGACCTACGCAGCATTATCGCCGTTACCTCCGTCGTAACGAACAAAAAGAGCGGGAAAACATCGAGAGAAATCCGTTATTACATCACCTCGTTGCCTGCCAACCCAGAAAACCTTTTGAAGGTAGTTCGCTCTCACTGGAGCATTGAGAATACTCTGCACTGGTCGCTCGATGTTACCTTCGGTGAGGATAAATCGTCTCTGCGTAATAATGCCGCAGTCAACATGGCCATAATACGAAAAACCGCCTTCAACGCCTTAAAACGCGATCCTTCCGACCTCTCATTAAAACTCAAACGCCTAAAAGCCGCACATGACATCTACTTCCGATCCTCGTTAATCAATCGTTCATAATTCATGCTTTTGCCCTGGCTGTTTTCTCAGCCCCCCTTGCCCCCCCCCAAAAAACCCGCCATACTCCCACTTTATCCCCCTTATAGGTTCCCTTATGGCTAAAGAAGATTTGCTTGAATTTGAAGGCACTGTGACAGAGTTGTTGCCTAACGCTATGTTTCGCGTGAAGTTGGACAATGATCATGAGGTGCTGACGCATACCTCTGGCAAGATGCGCAAGAACCGTATTCGCGTGTTGGTGGGCGACAAG
>CAIXLI010000226.1 GCA_903920205.1 uncultured Pseudomonadota bacterium | reverse complement strand
GTTGTTGGGTTTATGGGGTGTAATGCGGCCTTAAATGCTTTAAAGCTTTCACGCCATATCGTGCGCTCCGACCCTTTTTCCAAAGTAGTCATTCTTAATCTTGAGCTTTGTACGCTTCATTTGCAAGAAACAGACAGGCTGGAACAGCTGCTTTCTTTCCTCATTTTTGCTGATGGTTGCTCGGCAAGTTTGGTGTCCTCTACCCCTACGGGAATCGAACTGCAAGATTTCACGTCGACTATCATGCCTGATAGCGCCGACCAAATTACCTGGCGCATTGGTAGGTTTGGGTTCGATATGGTGCTTATGGGCGAAGTTCCGACGACAATCCTTAAAGGCATTCCCGAAAACCTTACAAGGATATTGTTTGGCCAAAGGACTGACGATATCGAGCATTGGGCTATTCATCCAGGTGGGCGCTCTATCCTCGATGCCGTGCAAAATAGTGTGGGCCTTCCAAAAGAAGCTTTGCGTCAGTCGCGCGATGTTTTGCGCCGATTTGGCAATATGTCTTCGGCAACAGTTATGTTTGTTTTGAAAGAAATGTTTGGGCCCGGCACCAAAGCGGGACGTGGATGCGCTCTAGCTTTTGGCCCAGGCATCACGGCAGAAAGTATGCTTTTTCAAACGTCCGGCACATGACGATGCTGGGAACGACATGACAACAATAAAAACAGACCGCCCCATTCTGCCAAGCCGCGCAGATATTACAAATCAGATTGCGACATTTTGGGATGAAATGTCTGAAGTATTTTTGGCGGTATGGGGGCCTCATATTCATCATGGATATTTCGAAGACCCTTCCGTACCGCCCGTCAGGGCGCAAGAAAAACTTATCGATGAACTTATCGCGCTTCTTGATATTGCGCCGCAGGATAACATCCTCGACGCTGGATGCGGCATGGGAGGAAGCAGTCTTTACCTTGCGAAAAAATTTAATGCAGCGGTTACGGGGATCAGTCTAAGCGGGCGGCAAGTGGATATTGCCACGCAGTCAGCCAATAAAGATGGGGTCAAAAACATTGTTTTCAGGGTTGAGGATGCGTTATCACTGGCAAGCTTTCCGGACAATGAATTTGATCTTGTTTGGTCTTTGGAAAGCTGTGAACAATTTTACGACAAAAAGTTATTTATTCAGCAGGCGTATCGCGTTTTAAAATCTGGCGGGGATTTGATGCTGGCAACATGGTGCTCAAACGCCGACGAATATATGGGGCTTGAGGCAAAAAAGTATAAAAGGCTTTGTGTCGCTTTTCAGCTTTCCTATATGCCGACCATCAGCACCTATATCCAACTTTTGCAACAACAAGACTTTGTCATACTTCATGCGTTAAACTGGTCAGCCAAAGTTAGGGAATCTTGGAAAATTGGATTGGCCTGTTTGAAAACGCATTCGTTCTTCAGGCTATTCAAAATCTTGGGTTGGCGCGGGCTGCTTTTCATTAAAAACGCCAAACTTATGCAGCGAGGCTTTGATGGCGGCAGCGTTGAATACGGGGTCTTTGTAGCGCGCAAGGCCAAGCGCCATTGATGAAAAGGAGCGCTGTGAAAATGCGGAAGTAATAGGATTCAAGCGAACATAAGCACCAATACATCATGCTGGGGGACAGGGGATCGTGGGTTCACAAAACAGTCCAGTGGACTGTTTTGCGCGAGGCGCAGCCGAGGGCGGAGGTCAGAAACATGCAAAAAGCATGTTTTTGCAATTCCCGCTGTCTCGGGTTTTTTGTAGGCTAGTTGGGCAATCCCTACCTTACCACCCCATGATTTTTAGAGGGTAAGGAGGAGCGAGGGCTTGGGCGCAGGACAAAAGGAAGCGCAAACCGAGCTTGACGGTGGAGCAGAG
>CAIXLI010000225.1 GCA_903920205.1 uncultured Pseudomonadota bacterium | reverse complement strand
GGAAAGCACAGTTGATCGTGATCGACCTTGTGACAACGGACGAGAATAAAAAGTTTGCGCCTGCGGGGCGCATGGCCAGCGCCATCATCGATCTGACACACAAAAACGGAGGATGTTTGCCGCAAGACCTGTTGCCGTTTAGCTTTACTCCGCAGGAGACCGTCGATTTGTGGCAGATGGCCAACAGCATGGCGCTTATCGAACTGAAGCTCATGGATTCCGCGACATTTGCCAAGAAGAGGAGAACGTAACATGCCTAAGTCCAAGACCACTGACAGCAACACTGGAAGCAAAAAAGGCGCGTCCTATGTCACGACAGAAACGATCAATGGGCAGACATTTGATCTGACTTGTTTTGAACCGATGCACCCCTTTGACATACTCAGGGCAAAACGCATCAAAGTCATCGCCTTCGATGATGAGGGCAAAATCCTTGCCATCCGCAAACAGAGGAAGATCGATATCATCTCAGGAACCACCGGCTGCGATGACAGGAATTACAAGGATGCTGCGCGGCGTGAGGCAAGAGAGGAAGCGAACGTCACGCTTGGACGGTTACATCTGGCTGCCGTGATCGAGAGCAAGCCAAAGGACAACCCATCGGCAGAAGCCAGTTTTATCCTGGTAATGACGGCGCGCGTCAAAGGCATCATCCCATACAGCGAATATCAGGAGCCGAACAAACGCTATTTTTTGACAAAAGAAAAACTCTTGAAGCGTTATAGCGCCGGAAAGCCGGACGATCTGGTCAAACTGATTGAGATGGCGGACTTCGTGCTTGCCGACGCGCCTGAATGCGATCCCTACATAAAAAGCATTATTGAAAACTGTTAGACGCGTGCGCGTAGAAATGTTCAACAGCAACTTGGTTTTGCACGCGCGCCTGACGCCGCGTGAGGAGGACATCCTCACATGGATAGCTCGTGGAAAAACACGCGCGGAAATTGCCGTTATTCTCACGCTCTCCGAAGACTCCGTAAAAACCTACACCGAAAGAGCACGGCGTAAACTCAATGCCGTCAACACGACCCAAGCCGCGACCATCGCGCTTACTCTTGGTCTTATCGCTCCCTACAAAGACACATCGTGGATGGATCAACCATCCTATTCCTACAGCTACTGAGCTTGTCCCCCAAACGGCGACTGCAAGTTAACCACACCGATCCTTATTGATCTCTCGCGTGACGCACACGTTGCGACACCACCGTATCAACACATAAAAGGATAACTCCGATGGGCATTTCAAACACGTTCGACGTCGATTATTTCAGAAATCTTTTTCCCTACTTCCGTAGCGCGGCCAAGACGATCTGCCTTGACGGGGTGGGCGGCACACAGGTGCCGGACACGGTTATCGAAGCAATCTCGGACTATTTTGCAAACAAGAACGGCAACAAAGGCGGCATTTTTCCTCGCAGCGTCAAGACCGACGTGCTGATGGATCAGACGCGTGAAATCATCGCTGAATTTATCAACGTGAAGGATCCGAACGAAGTCATCCTCGGCAACAGCTTCACGAACCTTACGTTCAATATGAGTCGAGCAATGGCCAAAACATGGAAGCCTGGCGATGAAGTCATCGTTTCCCGTCTTGACCACGACGCCAACGTATCTCCTTGGGTGGCTGCTGCTGAAGACGCCGGTGCGACCGTCCGCCATTTTGACATTGACGAAGTCACATGCCAACTGACGGAAGAAAATCTGCGTAAAATTCTTTCTGACAAAACTAAGATCGTGGCGTTCTGCGCCGCCTCTAGCTCGGTCGGCACACGCCCCGATGTGAAGAGACTGGCTCAGGTTGCCAAGGAAGCCGGTGCTTTGGTTTATGTGGATGCCGTTGCCTATGCGCCGCACGCACGGATTGATGCCCAGGAATGGGGTGTCGATTTCATCGGATGCTCAACTTACAAGTTCTTTGGGCCGCATCTGAGCTTTTTGTGGGGCAAGCGAGAGCTTCTGGAATCCTTGCCTGCCTACAAAATACGTCCGGCACCGAACACATTGCCGCTGAAATGGCTGAACGGTGCGCAAACCTACGAGTTGGCCGCAGGAGCCAAGGCCGCCATCGAATACATCGCGCATGTTGGCGAGAAAAATTCGGCTTTCCGCAGTCAATTCCCGCAGTTTACGGGGAGACAGCTTGATATTCATGCCGGTATGGCCGCTATCGAAGCCCATGAAGAGCAACTGACGTGGAAATTCATCGACGAGATGAAGAAGCGTCCCCAGTACGCGATGTGGGGCATCACGGAAAAGGAACTGGCAGGACAGCGTGTCCCGACAATTGCCGTTTCACGCGATGGCGAACAGTCAACCGATATGGCGAAGTATCTAGCCGAAAAAGGCATCGATATCTGGAGCCGCAGCGTTTACTCGATCTCCCTATCTGAAAGGCTTGGTCTTGAAAACACAGGCGGTTTCATCCGCGTCGGCTTCATCCATTACAACACCAATGAAGAAGTCGACACGTTGTTAAAGGCTCTCGACGACTACAAACCAGCCAGCCGCCCAACGGTTGTACGAGGTGCATCGGTCACAGCACCAACAAAGGAAGCATAGGTGACGGGTGCCCCCAGGTGCCGCGCTAACCGGCATCTGGGGATTTTTTAGAGGATTATCAATAAGGCAAGTCGATGACAGAGAGCATGCGAGAACATTTGGCGAGAACCTACGACATTCCCGCCTCCAGCTATTTGCGCCAAGACCAGCGCGGCATGATGAACGACACATGGTTCGTGGCAGGCGATTTTGTTATGACCGTTTTTCGGAGCCGCCCTATGGCCGAAGTCGCGTTGATATGCAGCGTGGTGCAGAATGACAGTTCCGGCCTGTTGCCGCGCATTGTTCTCGGTAAAGACGGCCCCGTTTCTATGATCGACAACAAGCCCGCCGTCATGTGGCAGCGCTTTTCCGGCAACCACTATGTCGGGCGTGATCATAGCAACAAAACACCCATTCCAGAGGCGGGACATACGAGTATTGCCGATGCCTTCTGGCGGCTTCATGGCTCGCTCTCCCATCAGAAAAAGGTGGGCGAGTGGCTGGGACAAATGAACTACATCGCTCCTGGAGCGCTGAATCAGCCGGACATACCTTTTGCCGAACTGCCAGCTTGCCTACAGAAAGACTATATCGCCGAATATATGCAAACGCCTTCGCTGCCTTTGCGTTATCCGGCTTTCGTCCACCGTGATTTTGAGCGCCAGAACGTGCTTAACGCCCCAGACGGCAAGGTGACCGGCGTGGTCGATACCGATGCGCTGATGATGGGCGATCTACTGTTTGAGTATGTCCACGTCATGATGAATTTTGTGTTCACCGATCCTCAATACCAGCCGCATTACGCCAATCACTACATGAAAGCGTTAACGAAGGCCGGAATGGTCGATCGCGAGGACATTGCTTTGATGCCGGTTCTGCTGAGGGCTTTCGCGGCGAAGGATCTGGTCGATTATTACAGATACGACCATCCGCCGAAAACTGACCTGTCCCGTCTTTCGGAAATGTATGATATGAGCCTTAAACGGGCGGAAAGCTATTTCTCCAGCCTGTTGTTGCCAGCGGCGACGCGTCCAGAAGGCCGCGTGCGTAAACATAAACCTCCAGAACCGAATGGAGCGCAATAATGCTGATGATTTTTGATTGTGATGGTGTTGTGGTCGACTCCATGCATTTGCATACGGAAGTAGAGGCCGCAGCCTATCAGGCCATAGGTATTAACATCACACCGCAAGAACTGGTTCTACGTTTCTCTGGCGTGAGCGATGCCGAGGTTAATCGGATATTGGAAAAGGAAACGGGCATAGCCATCCCGTCCGACATCGCGCTTCAGATCGATCAGCGAAAAGAGGAAGTCTTTACCCAACGCCTGAAACCTGTGGCCGGCATCCGTGACGCCTTGGTGGCGATCAGAAATGTTCCGCGTTGCATCGCTTCCGGCACAGGCGTGAATGCCCTCGATCACATGCTGGAAGTCGTAAAGCTCCACGACTTGTTCGCTCCACACATCTATTCGTCTGAAATGGTCGAACGTGGCAAGCCGTTCCCAGACCTGTTTCTCCATGCGGCAGACAAAATGGGGCATACGCCCACGAGCTGCTTGGTGATAGAGGACGGCATAGCGGGTGTGCTGGCCGGAAAGGCCGCTGGCATGCGCGTGTTTGGCTTCGTCGGCGGCAGCCATTGCGACGAAGGGCATGGGGATCGGCTTAAGGCTGCCGGTGCGGAATTGATCTTTTCGGAGATGAGTGAATTGCCAAGTCTTATTGAACAGTTTTGTAAAATTTAACAGGAGAAGAAAATGTCAGAAGTGCCGTCAAATGGGAAACCTAAGCCGCTTATTGTGGCAGGATATAGCAGCCAAGCACTTGCTGGAGAGATCGCTGCTGAACTTGGATCGCGGGTCGCGCGGGTCACTTATAAGCAGTTTTCGGACAAAGAAATTCAGACCACGATTGAAGAAAACGTTCGTGGTCATGAAGTCGTGGTCGTCGCGTCGGCTTCTGGTGATCCCAACAAGCAGGAAAAGGAAGCCCGTTTGCTGATGCGCGCCGCTAACCGCGCTGGTGCCAAGCAAGTCACGCTTTTGCTGCCCTACATGTGGTATGGCCGCTCTGACGATATCTGGGACGAACGCAACGCGCCAGGCTTGACTGACACCATCGAAACCCTGCGTGCGCACTGTCAAAGCGTGGTAGTAGCGGATCCACATAATGCGGGCATGACGAGGGAAAAATTCCTCGACACCGGCAGTCCGGTTAGAAACTGCACCATTGTCCACTTTGCTCATCCCTTTGCTGTCCAGCTCAAGGATCTGGTCGACTCTGGCATCGTCAGCAAGGCAAACCTGTTACTGGCGCACGCCGACGCTGGTTCCACAAAACGTATCAGCAGGAGTTTCAGGGCGTGCATGTACAGCGTACTTGGCTTCGAAGGGCGCAATCCAGATCAGGATGATTGGCCACAAGGTCTGAAAGACCGCGATAAATCCACCGGCAAGATCAAGGTCAAAGGCTTTAGCGCTGATGTGGCAGGCAAAGATGTTGTGATTTTCGAGGATATGGTCGGCTCTGGCGGTACCGCATGCGATCTGGCGGGACTTCTGAAAGACATGGGCGCGCGCTCGGTCATTCTATTTGCCACCAGTGGCCTCTTTACGGCAGACATCAAGAAAGAGCCGCTTACGGCATCGGTCGAGCGCGTCAACAACAGCAAGTTGGACGCCGTCTACATCACCGATACTTTTGAACACAGTCTTACCGATCCGGACATTCATAGGGCAATCGAACAAAGCCCTATTATTCATGTCGTGAAGACATCGCCATATCTGGCTTCGATTGTCCGGGCGCTGCATATCGAGGTCGCGGCAGAGGCAGGCTCCGACCAGAATTCGGTCTCGGCGATCCTGCGTGGCACGCACCCCGCCCAGACAACGGAAGGTCAGAGGATTTCAATTCCAACGCCGCGCAAGTCTGGTAGCCCACTAATCAAGCTGGTTGCTGGTTCTTGAAGTAAAAAAGGGCTTGGTTTTACCCAAGCCCTTTCATGCCATTCAAATCAAGCGGTGGCTGCGGATTTCAGCTTCGACAGAGCGCGGATTTTGACGCGCACGCTGGCCGGCTTGGCTGCACCCTTCATCATCTCGCCGGTGGCGGGATTGCGGATCAATGTTCCGGCCTTGCGGGCGGGAACCTTGCGCAGGCTTACCTTCAGCAAGCCTGGGAGCGTGAATTCGCCAACGCCACGGGGATGAACCGAGCCAAGAAACACGCCTTCCAAAGTTGCAAACACGCCAGCAGCAGTCTTGCGCGGAATATCATTTTGTTCTGCGATCAGGTTGATCAAAGCCGATTTGGTAAGGGTTTCCTTTACCGGACGAACGGTTGCTGCTTCGGGTTTGCTGGTTTTCGGTTTGGCCATGGGGTTCTCCAGATGTTGTTGGGTTGTTGAGAAACAAGGATGATTCTTACAAATCATCAACGTTGGTAGCCGCCCGTTTACCTATTCGCAAGCATCCGTTTGTCGATCATGCATTTTGAGTGCGACCAAATATGGCACATATGCACCGTATAAGGGGTGTGTCCGAGGGGCGACAAAAAGCGAGATGGAACGCAAAATGGGTGAAATCAGGGGGGCTCCTTTGTCCCATGAAGCGGTTGACCATAACGAACAGGCCTCTCGGTCAGGCTTTGTGATCGCCTATGCCATGGTTGCCATGTCAGGAGCTTTGGTTGGATTTCTTGCCGGATGGCTTTATAAATAACGAACTTTGCAAAAGCCGGAGTTCAGGAACAGGGCGGAAGGAAGAAAATCATGCGTAGAGCTGAAAACGGAAAGCTCTTCTTTTCCCCGTCCGATCTCGTTACCTATCTCGGTTGCTCCTATGCCTCGGCGTTTGATCTGCAACAACTGGTCGCTCCGGTGGAGCTGCTGGCGGAAACCGATGGTGATCGGCTGCTAAAGGAAAAGGGCTTGCAGCACGAGCACGCCTATCTGGAACACCTGCGGCAAAGCGGCCTGAAAATAATCGAAGTTCCTTCTACCGGATCAATAACCAGTCGCATCGCTACAACGATCAAAGCGATGGAGGATGGAGCCCAGGTCATTTACCAGGCTGCCCTGTCGAGATTTCCGTGGAACGGGTTTGCCGATTTCTTGGTGCGTGTCGAGGGTCGCCCATCCAAGTTCGGCACTTATAGTTACGAAGTGGCTGACACAAAACTGGCTCTATCCGCAAAGCCGGGATACGTCATCCAGCTTTGCGTCTATTGCGACCTTTTGGCGGCTGAGCAGCAGCGGCAGCCGCATGAACTGCATGTCGTTCTCGGCGACACCAGCAAGGTGTCCATGCGCGTCGATGATTTCAAACATTACCAAGGGCTGGCCGCGCAACGCTTTGAAGCCTTCATGGCCAATCCTCCCATGCCATCCGCCGGGGAACCATGTCAGCAGTGCGAACATTGCCACTGGTCAGAACGATGCGAGGCCGATTGGGAGGCAAATGAACATTTGAGTCTTGTTGCCAACATGTCCGGCGACCAGATCAAGAAATTGCGCGCAGCGGGTATTAACAGCATGCGCCAACTGGCGCAGATGCCACCAGACCGCACCATCCCCAAGCTGCAAGCCGAAACGCTTTCACGTTTGAGGGAACAGGCGCGCCTGCAAGTTGCCAAACGCGATGATGGGCAAAACCGATGTGAGCTTCTGCCGCTGTTGCCGAACAAGGGATTTTCGCGGCTTCCTGTTCCCAATCCAGGCGATCTCTTTTTCGACATGGAGGGAGACCCCCTCTACGAAGGGGGCAGCAAGCTGGAATATCTGTTTGGGTTCATCGTGCAGAACAAGCCGAACAAGCCTGAATTTGTAGCCTTCTGGGCGCATGACCGCGTTCAGGAGAAGAAGGCTTTTGAAGATGCCGTGGATTTCATCATGGCTCGTTTTAATGCCTATCCGGACGCGTATGTCTATCACTACGCTCCTTATGAAGAGACCGCGCTCAAGAATCTTGCAATGACCTATGGAACGCGCGAGGCCGATGTCGATCATTTGCTGCGAAACCGCAAACTGGTTGATCTCTATAAGGTCGTGCGAGAATCCGTGCGCGTATCGGAGCCGCGCTATTCCATCAAAAACATGGAACGGTTTTATGCCGAGAAACGTGCTGGAGAAGTCACCAACGCCGGTGACAGCATCGCCATGTATGAAAAATGGCGGCAGCTGCGTGACGAGGCCATCCTCAAGGAAATCTCCGACTACAACGAGTTTGATTGCCGCTCGACCTTGATGTGCCGTAACTGGCTGCTGACCCTACGTCCGGTGACCGGCCTCCAATGGTTTTCTCCGCAGGCTGCCAAAGATGCCGTTGATCCCGAAAAAGAGTCCGCCCGACGCGAGGCCGAGGCACGCACGGCCACATTTCTGCAGAGGCTGCACGAAGGCGTGCCTGAGGGGGAAAAGCCATGGCGTGAGCTGGTTGGGCATCTGCTGGAGTTCCACCGCCGCGAGGCCAAGCCTCAATATTGGGCGATGTTCAACCGTCAGGATATGACTGATGAGGAGCTAGTCGATGATGCCGAAAGCATCGGCAAGCTCACGCGCGATCCAGAGCATCCCCCATATAAGGATAAGAGATCGACCGTTCACACTTTTCGTTTTCCGCCCCAAGATTTCAAAATGCGGCTGGGCGGTGAACCTCTGCGCTCCGAAACATTGGAGGCAGCGGGTGAGATCGTTCATCTCGACGATAAGGCTCGACGCATTGCGTTAAAAGTCGGGCCGTCCCGCACACCGTTGCCGGATGTCCTATCGATTGTTCCCAAAGGCCCATTGGGTGATCAGGTTCTACGGGATGCCGTCTATCGCTATGCCGAAGCTGTCATTGGTGGCCAGCAGCAACACTACGCCGCAGTTACCAGTATTTTGCGTAAAGAACATCCACGCCTGAATGGGAATGTGGCCGGAGCGCCGATAGTTCCACCTCATGCTGATCCCTTGGCAGGCGCGATTGATGCCGTTTGCTGTATGGACAACAGCCACATGCTTGTTCAGGGGCCGCCCGGCACCGGCAAAACCTACACATCATCACATGCGATTGTCGAATTGCTGAGACGAGGCAAGCGCGTCGGCATTGCTTCAAATTCGCACAAAGCCATCAACAATCTGCTCGCTGCCGTCGAGAAACAGGCTCTCCAAGGAAATGTTCGGTTCAATGGCATCAAAAAATCATCAAACGACGATCAATTCTTTGACGGTTCTGGCTTGATTAAGAACACAACGGACAACAAGGATATCGAAGGCGGTGGTTATCAGCTCGTCGCTGGGACTGCATGGCTCTTTGCCCGTCCAGCCCTTGACCAGACACTGGATTATCTTTTTATCGACGAAGCTGGCCAAGTCAGCCTCGCGAACATTGTGGGCATGGGGATCAGCGCAAGGAATGTCATTCTGGTTGGTGATCAGATGCAGTTGGCGCAGCCTATTCAGGGGACACATCCTGGGAGTTCCGGCATGTCCGCGCTTGAATACTTGTTAGGAGACGCGGCGACTGTACCGGAAGACCGAGGCATTTTTCTCTCGATTACTCGCCGGATGCATCCGCAAATATGCCGGTTTATTTCCGATGCCGTATATGATGGGCGCCTTAAAGCGGGGCCGGATAATGCGCGGCAGCATATAGTTGAAAGTGGAAATATCGATCCACAAGCCATTGCATCGGCGGGGATGCTCTTTGTGGATGTGCAGCATGAAGGTTGTACGCAGAAGAGTGAAGAAGAAGCTCATCGGCTGCGCCAGACTTATGACAGCCTATTGTCGATGACGTGGGTGGATGAACGAGGCGACGAACACGCGATAGGCCAGAACGACATTCTTGTGGTGACGCCCTACAACATGCAGGTTGATTTGCTAGAACGTGTTCTTCCCAATGGCGCGCGTGTCGGCACCGTTGACAAATTTCAGGGACAGGAAGCGGCGGTTGTCCTGATATCCATGGTCACGTCTTCGGGTGAAGACCTTCCGCGAAACATCGAGTTCCTGTTCAGCCGCAACAGGCTGAATGTTGCCATCAGCCGCGCGCGCTGCCTCGCGGTGATCTACGCCAATCCAAGGCTGCTCGAAATCTCCTGCAACTCGATAGATCAGATGCGGCTCGTTAACACGCTTTGCTGGGCAAAGACTTATGCAAATGACTTGCGGCATGAACTTACATCAACGCAAGAGGCTGTTGCATAAACCAAAGCAGTGTCGAGATCGCCTTCAATCTTACTTGTCGGACGCTATTTCTTTCGGACGATATTTAAAGGCAACGAGGCTCTCCGCTGTGACCAGTATCTTTCCGTTGGCTCTTATTTGAGTCCAATCCACGTGTCCCTTGCCGAGAATCTGGCGCATTTTAGTGGCGTTGGTGCCGAGATAACGGGCGGCATCAGGAACAGTGTAGTACACCTTGCCTTCATGCAGAATTTTCTTGGGTTCTTTGCTCATGTGCAATTACTTCCTTGCTTGATCGCATAGGCTATCGCCGCTGCAGCTATTGATTACCCTCACGGAGAACGTGTTTCTTGCTCGTTAAAATTCTGTGGCACTTAGCTGGTTTTGTGGTTTCTTCTGTCAAATCCATCAAGGTAGTTTGCCCTTTATATTCCCTATAGATCAGCTTGCCGTTGCTGTACTCGAAGCCACTGGCAACGTTGGTGCTGCGCAGCTTATGGCGGACAGCAGAGTCAAAAAAGACGATGTAGGCAAAACGTCTGTCATGCGAAAAGGAGGCATTAAACTTCAGGCCGCCGGTGCAAGAAAAATTAGGCTGCATGACGGGTGCTATTTTCTGCTGAGGCTGTGGAAGGATAGTGGTCTGTTGGGCAGCCGGTGCAATGGGTGCTTGATTTCCGACATCTTCTCCAAGCTCTGTGCATGATGGTAGGGTAAGAAGCGTCAAGGCAAGGAACGTGAGTTTGGGGATGCTAGTCATGCAATTTCCTTTACTGACAGACTGCTGCTTCTCGCTCCAGAAAAGGCATCAGGCTATTTTCAAAGAATTCCCTGCCAATTTTAGCCCTTAGCTCAGTGATGATGTCGGCGATTGGATCTGCGGCTGTTCCATCTTTGCCGGTGAAATGCAGAAAAGTTCCATTTGCATTAAGCCGGTATTGCTTCATCAGTAGATGCTTGGTGACCGTGGAGTTTTCTTCCGAGCCATTTCTGGTGACCACAAATTTTACTGGATTGAAGCTGATTTGAAGATAGGCGTCATCGACGCAAGCTAAACTGATATGCTCAGGCATGTGCATATCCACTTGGTAGAATGGAGCCTTATATTCCACCGCTATGGTTTCATCTTCCACGGTATAAGTGCATTTGTCGCTGAGAAGGCGTTGCTTGATGTCATCAATCTTGCGGTCTAGAGCTTCCTTTAATGCCGGAACTTTGCGGAGTATTTCGCAGAATTCCAGCACCTCGTTGACCGAGCGCATAATCGCCTCGTTTTTAAGCGCGGCAAGCTCCTGCGCTTGTTTCAGGACAACCATTTCCTTGTCTTCTTCGGAGGTGAAGTGGCTGTGGATGGCTCTCGCCAACTGCAGGTAGCGCGGGATCGATGGTGTGGACTCAGATAGATGCACAAGATCTGGTGCGGCTTCCGTCATGACGGGGTGCTTTCGCGTAAACATTTCATTCCTTCCTGTCATTCAGTGAACTTGTTGGCGTGTTTTTTAGCATTACGGAAGCCCTCCCCATTTGGGGCGTTTGCCTTTGAGCATCGCCTTCAGACCGGCGGGCTTGATGACTTCAAGCTGGTCGCCCCACATGTTGATATGCCAGGCCATCTCAAGAAGGCCGCCAGCTTTAAAGCGGACAATAAGCGAGCCATCCTTTCGCTCTTCCAGTTTCTGGCTGGGATGGAAAACAAAATCGCGGGCGGCACTGGCAGCCTTGGGCGTGAATTTCCAAACAATCTCCTGTGGCTTTTCCATCCATACGCCGAACGACTGTTCCGCAAAATCCTGAAGGTTAAAGCTTTTGTCGCGCCGGAAGCTTTCGTTGGTAATTGTGACGCCCTCGATTTGCGACAAGCTGAATAGATAATGAGAATCCTCGCGGCCCTTTTCCGAACCACCGCCTACAAGATAATGGCGATGGCCATAAAGAAACCCATAGGGGCAAACACGCTTGAGTTCTGCTGATTTCTTGTTTTTGGGGCGATACTGAAGTTCAACAATCCGGCAGGCTTTGATGGCTTCGCGCAGCACATGCATGTGATCAAGCACAATTTTCGGGCGTGGACCTGGTCTGGTGGCCAAACCCTCAGCCTCAATCAGTGCTTCAAGATCGGTTTCGACTTTTCTTGAATTTCCGTTGCGCTGCATGCTTTTGATTTTTGATGCCAGACCTCTCAGCTGCTTGGCGTGCAGTTGCAAACCATCGTCTGAGAATTTCTTGATCGCAATATCCAAACTGGCCAGCTCATCTGGTAGTAATGCTAGATGGCGAGCAGTGACCGCTAGTGGGATCGTCCAACGCTTGATGCGCCCATCGCCGATGCTTTCTTCCATTTGGGGAAAGACGCGTGCAACGGCGTCACGCATGCGCATGGCGGTGCGCCGCGTGACATCAAACATTTTCTCTATTTCGACAAGCGATATTCCTTCGGTTGTTGCCTGCATGGCAAAGGCCAACTCCAACAACTCCTCTGCCTTGGCAAACCGCATTTTCTTCTCCGTTAACGATGTCACTGCTGGAACTTTAAAGGCATTACACAGGAAATAAAGCGGATAAAACGCGAGTGTGACCGAATCTGACACATCTGGGTGCTATCCAAGACAAATGTCGGCGTTCACAGCTTGAATTTGTCCCTGAGGAGAACCCAAATGTCCCCAATTCGTCTTGCGCTTGTTTCCTTTCTTGCACTCCAGCTTGCTGCCTGCGCCTATACCGCTGAGGATCATCGTGCTGCCGTCAGCAACACGGACAAGGATCGGATTAGCGTTGGCACTGCTCAACGCGAAATCAAGGTGGGCATGTCCAATGCCGATGTAGTCGAGGTGCTTGGCTCTCCGAACATGGTGACGACCGACGATCAGCGGCGTGAGAGCTGGATTTATGACAAGATCTCAACCGAGAAGGTCTACAGCACATCTTCAGGTGGCCTTGGCTTGATTTTTGGAGGCATTGGTGGACCGGTAGGTGGGGCGGCTGGAGGCAGCTTCAGCAGCGGCGCTGGCGCAGCAAGCACCACGCAGCGCACCTTGACCATTATCATCAAGTTTGATGCCCAAGGCCATGTGCGCGATTACGCTTATCATAGCTCCAGCTTCTAATCATGGGGACTACAATGAAGCGTTTAAAAAAAGTTGGCCTTATCGCCGTTGTTTGTCTTTCGCTCGTTGCCTGCCAAGGCGGCGTTCCCAAGGAAGCATTGGAACTTAGCCCCGAAAGCCTGCAGCAGCGTCAAACGCAAACACGTCGTTTTGATACAAACAATGAGGCCAAGCTGTTGACGTCCGGCGCACAGGTTTTGCAAGACTTGGGCTTTACGGTCGAGGACAGCGAAACAAAGCTCGGTATGATCGCCGCCTCTAAAGATCGTGATGCCACCGAAACCGGCCAGGTTGTTGGAGCCATTCTTCTCGCCATCCTGACGAAACAGGCGCAGGCGATTGACGATAAGCAGAAAATTAGTGTCAGCCTTATCACCCGTCCGATAAGCGCCAAAGAAACTTTGGTGAGGGTCACTTTCCAGCGCGTTGTGTGGAACACACGCGGCCAGGTTTCCAAAACCGAACCGCTGGACGATCCAAAGCTCTATCAGGACTTCTTTGCCAAATTGAGTGAGTCCGTGTTCCTGACCGCGAATGAAATTTAACTGAGGCCACAACCATGACCAACACAGTAAAAAAGACCGCCTGCGCTGCCCTCGTTGTTTTGCTGCTGGCTGGATGTCAGACCGACAGCCGAGACCAAGTTCTGGCGACAAGCGAAAGCCAGGTGGCATTACGCAGCATCCAAAGCCGTGTTTTTGACACGACAGACAAGGCCAAAACCCAACGCACCATTATCGCTACCCTGCAGGATCTCGGCTTTGTAATCGACAAGGCTGACGCAACGCTTGGCACCGTCAGCGCCACCAAGCTAAATGGTTACGCCATGCGCATGACCGTCAGTGTACGTGATCACGGTACAAAGCAGACGCTTGTCCGCGCCTCTGCGCAATACAACCAGACAGCCATCGAGGATCCGCTGCCGTATCAGCAGTTTTTCACGGCTCTCGAAAAGGCCATGTTCTTGACCGCGCATGATGCTGATTAATCAATGGCTATTTTGAATTGGGGCGACGTTTTCGTGCGATCAGAATAATGTTTATAATTAACGCATATCAATTTGATTTAATTACAAAAGCCCCATAAAATCAGGTTCTGCAAAACTCCTGCGCAAGCGGTAGTTCCCCTCGTTCAGGATGCTGTTGATGCCCTTTGAAACCCCGATAACAATCAGACAGACGGTTCAAAATGTTCTTGATGGCAAGTATGTTCTGCCATCGATCCAACGCGAGTTTGTTTGGAACACAGCGCAGATCGAAATGCTCTTTGATTCTATTTTGCGCGGATATCCGATCAGTAGTTTTCTGTTTTGGAGTATCCCCGAAGGTCATGCAGGGAAGTGGCAGTTCTATAGATTTCTTACGGCCTATCATGAGGCTCTGGCGCGTCATAATGAACCGGCACAACTTGGCTCCAGGCAAGATGTAACGGCGGTTTTAGATGGCCAACAGCGGTTGACATCTCTCGTAATCGGTCTTGCCGGAACCTATGCCTGCCGATTGCCGAATAAGCGCCGATCAAACCTATCGGCATATCCGGAACGAAAACTTTATATAGACCTGATGCATCCTGCTGACGAAAGCGATGGTGAAAAGCGTTATGCGCTTCGCTTTCTAACTGCCGAAGAGGCAGGAGTTGATGCAGAACGTTGGTGGGTGGCAATACCTGAGATTTTCAAAAAAATGCGATGTGTGGCAGATGTTCTGGCTTTTATGACTGACGAAAAAATAAGCTCTGCACCAAAATCACAACGTGACTTTGCTGCCAACACGTTAGCAAGACTCTGCGAGTGCTTTAATACCGAACCGGCAATAAACTACTTTTTGGAGAAGGACGGCGATCTTGATAAGGTTTTGCAAATATTTATCCGCATAAACAGCGGTGGGACAAAGCTTTCCTATTCAGATCTACTGCTGTCTTTTGCCACGGCATTGTGGAAGACGCGTGATGCCAGGCAGGAAATTCATGGCCTAGTCGATGAGCTGAAAAGCTACAGTGACGAGCTAACAGTTGATAAGGATTTCGTGCTGAAAGCATCATTAGTGCTTTCCGACATTGGAGACATCAAGTTCAAAGTTACAAATTTTAGTAATGACAATATGGCACAGATTGAAACCGAATGGGGCTCGATCCGGTGCGCTCTTTCACTAACGATGCAGTTAGTGCAATCGTTTGGTTTTACCGACCGCTCGCTGCTGTCTGTCAATGCACTAATTCCAATCGCTTATTATCTACGCAAGCGTGGGGCTACAAATAGTTTTCTGATTTCTAATGCCGAGAGGACAGATCGTGGCATCATTCGCAGGTGGCTTATAACCGTTTTGTTGCGCGGCACTTTTGGGTCAATGGCCGATACTATTTTGGCGGCAATTCGCGGTGTGCTTGCCGAAGCATCCTGTGATTCATTTCCTGCCGAAGCCATTAACGCCAGATTGACTGGACTGAACCGTTCCGTACGTTTTTCAGAGGATGAGATTGAAGCTCTACTCGACATGGAATATGGAGATAATCGCACTTTCTTGTTGTTAAGTTTACTTTATCCCAATTTCGATTACTCAAGTCGGTTCCATATTGACCATATCTACCCCCGCTCCAAGATGACCGAAAGGCGTCTGATTACTCAGGGATTGACGCCGGAAACTGCCAAGGAGGCATCTGCAATGCGTGACAATATTTCGAATTTGCAGTTGCTTCAAGGTGGGCCAAACCAGATTAAATCAGATACTGATTTTGAAGAATGGCTTGTGAAGCAATTCCCGAATGAAACCGAAAGAGGATATTTTCTGGCAATGCACAAGTTTCCTCCGATGCCAATTTTCTCATATAGCGTTTTTTTAGAGTTTTGTGCAGCTCGCCGCGATCTGCTCTTCACCGCGCTTCGCTCCGAACTTAATTCCGAAGGAGCAGGTATCGCAACACAATGAATGGAGAAACGATGTTTTGTCGGTGTTCTATCAAATCTTGAGTGAAGCAAATGAAGTCAAAGGATCAATCGCATGGATGTTTTCTCGCTAGATAACTGGGTATTAAAGCAGTATACGGCATTTGCGCGATCATTCACGCGCATTCGATCCTCGGAATTACAAACCAAAGTAAATACGTTGTATGAAGGCCGGAAATTCTGGCCTGAGCCGCTGATACAGCTTAACCCTCATTATGAGGAAGGCGGGTCGGTTTTATCTTTAGTTGAAGGTGGTGGGCTTTCTAAAGAGTGTGCAAAAATTTTTCGGGATGGCCGAGCCTCGGCACACGCGCAGGACCAAAGCTTGCGGCTGCGGAGGCATCAAGAACAAGCAATTGGCTTGGCTCTTAGCGGCAAAAGCTATGTAGTAACCACAGGAACGGGGTCTGGAAAGTCGCTATGCTTTTTTATTCCTATTGTGGACGCCATTATCAAAGCAAAGCTTGCTGGAGAAGCTCCTAAAACACGAGCCGTCATTATATACCCCATGAACGCATTGGCTAATAGCCAACAGGAAGAACTGAAGAAATTTCTCCATACGTCAAATAGCCATGTACCAGTTACGTTTGCCCGATATACGGGGCAAGAGACTCAGGAAGAGCGGGAGAAAATAAAAAATAACCCTCCTGACATCCTGTTAACAAACTTTATGATGCTTGAACTTCTCATGACGCGTCAGGCTGATCTTGACCAGCGTGTAATTGAGAATTGTCGTGGCTTAAAATTTGTTGTCCTGGACGAATTGCATACATATCGGGGCCGTCAAGGAGCCGATGTTGCTATGCTAATGCGTCGCCTCCGTGTGCGCGTTGGCGATCCTGCGTATCCTCCGACTTGCATCGGAACTTCAGCTACTATGGCCAATGAGGGTGAAGAAGCAGATCAGAATCAAATCGTAGCTGATGTTGCATCACGCTTGTTTGGAACAAAAATTTCACGTGATGCAATCGTCACAGAAACCCTCAAACGAGTAACCGATATTCGGAGGTCTGCCGATCATGGTCTTGCAGATCTTAATCTTGCGATCGACCGGGCAGATGCGGGCTTGATTTATGAGGGAATGTCTAACGCAGCAATTGCTCGCGATCCATTAGCCATATGGGTTGAAACTAGGCTCGGCCTCAAATGTGTTGAGAGCAAACCTCGACGCGCCAGCCCCCAATCATTGAAAGAGGCTGCGGAAACTTTGGCCAAAGATTCTGGAGTGGCTTTAGAGGTTTGTGAGAAAAGTCTTAAATCTGCGTTACTTGCATTCAGCCTCTCGGAAAAAGAGCGGAATGTACCGAATGGTAGCGATGAACCATTCTTTGCCTTTAAGCTTCACCAGTTTATTTCTGGCGCAGGAAGATTATATTCGACTTTAGATGTATCTGGCTCTCGGACGGTAACTTTTGACGGACAGATTTTTGATCCTGAACATCCAGAGAAGCGGCTTTATGCAACACATTTTTGTCGTCGCTGTGGGCAAGAACATCATCCGGTAACCTTAAAGAGATATGATGAAGGCCAACGATTTGAGAAGCGAGAGATTGACGATGTTCCAATCAATGATGAAGAAGACTCCAACGATCAGGCGGGGCGTTGGGGCTTCCTTATGCCGGAACCTGTGGAGGGCAACTTTGAATTTCAAGGAAGAGATGAAGATTATCCTGATGCATGGCTCGAGGAATCAAAGTCTGGAGAGCTTCGGTTAAAGCCCTCATACCGCAAAACGCGTGCCGAAATGCTATTGGTTCGCCCCAATGGCTCTTGCGGCATAGATGGGCGGCACGCTTGGTTCTTGCCAGGAAGATTTAAATTCTGTCCCGCATGTGGTGATTATCACAGCGACTCCACGCGAGACATTAATAGATTGGCGTCACTCAGTGCTGAGGGAAGAAGTTCTGCTACTACAATTATCATTGCGGCAATCCTTCGTTGGATGCGTGCGCCAGATGCTGGGATACCCCCTATCACGCAGAAACTTTTGGCATTTACAGACAACCGTCAAGATGCAGCACTTCAGGCTGGTCACTTTAATGATTTTATTTTTGTTACGCTTTTCCGTGGTGCGGTCTTGGCTGCTTTGTCTGGGGCGGGAACCGAAGGACTGCAGGAAGATGAAATCGGCCAAGCTGTACAGCGAACTTTAGGCTTTACTAGCACAAACATTGATCGAAGAAGCGAATGGCTGATTGAGCCAGACCTAAGAGGGGCAAATTTATTAGGCGCAGAACGTACGTTGCGTGAGGGATTAACACACCGGTTCTGGGTCGACCAACGCAGAGGCTGGAGATATACAAATCCCAATCTCGAACAGCTTGGGCTTATAGAAGCTCACTATCTATCTCTTGATGAAATGGTTCTTGAAGAAAGCTTTTTTAGCGGGTCTCGCGTTCTGAGTGCGGCATCATCAGAAGAAAGAAAAAAAGCAGCCAAGGTTTTGTTTGATACTATGCGCAGAGGCCTTGCTGTTGAATGCGATGCGTTGGATAGGCTAAAAATTGAAAGTCTCGTGGGGCGCATGCGAAGCCTTATCAAGGCTCCCTGGTGTCTTGATGATGAAAGGTTTTTTGCAGCATCTGTGTTCATGCCTAGACCACCAAGCCGAAATGACTTACAACAAAAAGATGAAGCCCTTATTTTGCGAGGTAGTTCACAAAGTCTTGTAGGGCGCGAACTCAAGAAAATGACCTTTTCTGGGGAGCACCCATCCAGTCAAGAAGTTGTTGAAATTATCGAAACCATATTGAGGGCTGCAAAAAAACAAGGTATCGCCACTCAAGTTGCGTCACCTGTCGGCGGCGACGGATGGCGACTTATTTCCTCGTCCATAGCTTTCAAAGCGACAGAGCATGAAGATAACACGGAACACAAGAACCCCTTCTTTCGGGGGCTTTATGAAGAAATCGCACAACTATTAGCGGCAGGCGGAGGTGCGCTTTTCGGTTTAGAGGGGCGCGAACATACCGCTCAGGTGGATAGCGATCTGCGTGAACTGCGTGAGGCGCGGTTTCGTTTTTCTTCTGATGACCAGAAATCATTAGCCGCGAAAATAGATCGGCTAAAAGAGCTGCGTGAGGACAACCGATTTCTCCCAACGCTCTTTTGTTCACCCACAATGGAGTTGGGCGTCGACATATCCACAATGAATGTTGTTTACATGCGCAATGTTCCCCCGACACCTGCCAATTACGCTCAGCGAAGCGGCAGATCTGGAAGAAGTGGTCAAGCGGCACTCGTCGTTGCGTATTGTGCCGCACAGAGTCCTCATGATCAGTATTTTTTCGAACAACCCAAGGCTATGGTGGATGGTGTTGTTAAACCTCCATCAATTGATCTCACTAATCCGGATTTAGTGGCGAGTCATCTTCATGCAGAATGGTTAGCAGCGAGTGGGCTAGAGCTTGATCGCGCCATATCTAGAAATCTGGATATGACGTCCCAAAACAAACCACTTCTGGCTGATATTTGGAGCCGAATATCATCACAAGAAACAGTTTTGGCCGCTGAAAAGTGCGTGAGGGCCGTACTTTCTGCGCTGGAACGGGATTATGGAGATGTATTGCCCGATTGGCTTATCGACATCAAACAACATGCTAAAACGATAATTGCAAATGCCCCCGGCATTTTTGCATGTGCCTTCGATCGCTGGAGAGATCTCCTTCGTGCGGCAGAACGACAAGTAGACGACGCCACCCGCACGCTGCAGGATTACTCAATCTCTCCGATTGAACGTAGGGCAGCGGAAGGAAGACAGGCGGCTGGAAATACTCAAATTAAATTGCTTCTACAGGGTGCTGAAAATCAAGGTTCTGATTTTTATGTTTATCGTTACTTGGCCACAGAAGGCTTCTTGCCAGGATACAATTTTCCTCGATTGCCTTTAATGGCCTTCGTTCCAGGTGGACAAGGAGGCAAAGGGCAACGGTATCTGCAGCGGGCGAGATTCCTCGCAATAGCTGAATTCGGCCCCGGAAGCTTGGTTTACCATGAGGGGCGCGCCTACCGTGTTGACAGGGCTTTGTTGAAAGAGGCCGGCGGTGGCCCGGATGGCCTGTTGCCCACTTTTAGCACTGCCGTTTGTCCAACGTGTGGAGCAAGCCATGATGGAGAGCCGCCTGAAAAATGCCATGTGTGTGGCCACCCATTGAATGGATCCAACATCATCCGCGAGCTACATAAAATTGAGAATGTTGGCACGAAACAGGTTGAGCGGATAACGGCAAATGATGAAGATCGCCGTCGACAAGGTTTTGACCTTCAGACGACATTCTCCTTTCAGCAGGCGTCAGGAAATTTAACGAGGGAGGTAAGCGATACAACAGGTGAAATCCTGACAGCTATTTTCGCGCCTGCGGCTTTGGTGCGACGCATCAATAAGGGACTCAGGCGCCGCAAGGACGAAAGTGAAATTGGCTTCTGCATAGACCCTAAAAGTGGCTATTGGGTCGGAGCAGCCAGTTCGCAGGATAATGAAGAACGATTACCCACAAATGTCAGGCAAAGAATTACACCAGTCGTTGAAGATCGGAAGAATGCGCTGCTTCTCCGTTTTCCAGAAAAGTGGATTGCGGAGACAAGTGACGACACAAACACAGTAATGGCCACGCTTCAGCATGCGCTAGCGCGCGGCATTGAGGCTGTCTACCAGCTCGAAGAAGGAGAAATTCTGGCAGAGCCAACGCCCAATCGTAAAGATCGTCGCGCTTTGTTTTTTTACGAAGCAGCGGAAGGCGGTGCAGGTGCGCTTTCGCGGCTTATGAATGACAGAAACAGTTTTCACACTGTTGCTCGGAAAGCATTAGAGATTATGCATTTTGATCCTAATTCATTACAGGCGGCTGCTTTAAGTGGCGCAGATACGTTGAGCGTAGTCCCGGGTGTTCGCTGTGTGGCCGGGTGTTATCGCTGTTTGCTATCCTACTTCAACCAGCCAGATCATGAGCTGATTGATAGACGCAACAAGATAGTACAAGAAATACTTCTTCGATTGGCTTTTTCGGATAATTCGTTGCCGATTAAGGTTATACCCGTAACGGTAGACATAAGAGGCTGTCCTGCTCCGGACGTTGAGCCTCTTACGATTGGCGACATAACAATCACTCTCGTATGGCGATTAGCTAGGGTAGCTGCTATTGAAGAGGAAAAAGTTCTTCCACATCTTCGTGAGAAGATTGCTGCAAAGGGCATTGAGCTTGTAGTCCTCTCAAAAGATGAGAAGAAGCGCGCGGAAGCGTTCGCGCACATCACCTCGCTACTTGGAAAGAAGTCATCATGAATGCAGTAGCCACCTTTTCTCCTGGCGAACTGGTGTGTGCCCGAAATCGCCAGTGGATCGTCCTGAGTTCAGGGGATGCCCTACGTCTTCGGCCATTAAGCGGTTCCGAACAGGACGTTGAGACTATTGTTCCAGAGCTTGAGCTTGAAGATGTAACTTATACTTCGATTGCTCCTCCGAATGATATGCGAGCTGGCCCTCGTGAAGCAGCGCTCCTTTTGCGGGATGCTCTAAAACTTTCCTTGCGGCGAGGCGCCGGCCCATTCCGTGGAGCTGGTCGGATTAATTTTGAACCGCGCGCCTACCAACTTGCGCCATTGATGATGGCACTTCGTCAAGAAATAGTTCGTCTCTTGATTGCTGATGATGTCGGTATAGGTAAAACTATTGAGGCCGGACTAATTCTGCGCGAATTAATTGATCGTGGAGAAATTGATCGTTTCTCAGTGCTTTGCCCGCCGCATCTTGTGGAGCAGTGGACATCTGAACTTGAAACAAAATTTTCTTTAACAGCGACGCCCGTCACTGCATCAGAGGCAGTGCGCTTAGAACGCGATTTGCCAAATACCATGAGTGTGTTTGAGGCTTACCCTTACACTGTAGTTAGTATGGATTTCATCAAGAGCGATAGACGCCTTGATGATTTTCTTCGGGCGTGTCCCAAAATGGTTGTTGTGGATGAAGCTCACTCTGCCGTAACTGGCGGTCAATCGCGACATCGTCGTTTTGAACTTCTCAAAAAGTTGGCTGAAGATAACTCACGGCACATAGTTATGCTTACCGCTACGCCTCATTCTGGTGATGAGACGGCCTTCCATAACCTCCTTGGTTTGCTTCATCCCGACTTTATTGGGCTTTCTGATGCCGCAGATGATACACATCGAGGTCTGCGCGAGCGCCTTGCCAGCCATTTTATCCAGAGGCGTCGAGCAGACATTGATGCTTGGCGTGAGCCGGGGATATTCCCGCAACGAGAGATAACGGAACTGAAATACAAACTCTCAGGCGATTCTGAACGATTTTTTGGTGATGTGCTCGACTATTGTGCCGAAGCTGTTGAAGCTGAAGAAGGTGACCTGCGTCGTCGCTTGGCTTTCTGGGGAACTTTAGCATTGATGCGGTGCGTCGGATCTAGTCCAGCTGCTGCGCTTCGCGCACTTAGAACGCGCGCTATCCTCGATGCAGACAACGCAGATGCTGAAAA
This sequence comes from uncultured Pseudomonadota bacterium, assembly GCA_903920205.1. Lineage (GTDB taxonomy): Bacteria > Pseudomonadota > Alphaproteobacteria > UBA9219 > UBA9219 > CAIXLI01. The sequence goes on along the minus strand of CAIXLI010000225.1, from coordinate 13,492 downwards.
GATCGCTGCAAGCACAGTTGATGATGAAGAGGCCGTAGAAGATGATCTGGAACCAGGGGCAGCACTCGAAAGTTCTCGCTTGCAGTCTCTGATCGATCAGGCTGAACGGCTTGGTGAGAACTTTGCACGTGATCCAAAGTTCTCAATTCTAAAATCTTCCATAAATAACCTACTTGAAGGAAAATATTCGCCAGTTGTTTTCTGTCGCTACATTGCTACAGCTGAGGCTGTCGGCGAAGCACTGCAAAAGGCATTTAAGGGCCACACCGTCGAGGTTGTTACGGGGGCGCTCCCATCCGAAGAGCGTGAAAAACGTGTTGAGGCTCTCGGAGAGAAAGATAACCGGATTCTGGTTGCTACCGACTGCTTGTCTGAAGGCATTAATTTACAGGCATATTTTAACGCTGTTGTTCATTATGATTTATCTTGGAACCCCACCAGACATCAACAGAGGGATGGTCGTGTCGATCGATTTGGACAAAAAAATGAAATAGTCCGCACAATCCTGATCTACGGTGAGAACAATCCGGTGGATGGAGCTGTCCTCGATGTCATTTTGCGTAAAGCCCGCGCCATAGAAAAAAGAACGGGCGTGCAAGTCCCTATGCCGGATGAAAACGGCAGTTTAACCAAAGCGCTCATGTCTGCCGTGCTGCTGCGTGCTAAAGACAGGCGCCAATTGAATTTGGATTTCACAGTTACGGATACCCAAGAGGCAAAAGAGATTGACCTCGCTTGGATCAATGCATCTGAGAAGGAAAAGAAAGCGCGCACGATTTTTGCTCAGCGAAGCATCAAACCGGAAGAAGTAGCTCCTGAATGGGAGGCCACGCGTAAATCGCTTGGGGGATTCGAGGATACGGAACGTTTTGTTTCACGGTCGCTGATGCGTTTGGGGGCTGCTCTGACGCCGCAGTCACTTGGGGGATATACGGCACCACTGCACCTTGTTCCGGAAACACTCAGGGAACGTTTTGCAACCGAAGGGCTGCTTAATGACGACGCTACAGCGAAGCCCCTGAAGGTGGCATTCGAAGCTCGTCCCCGCGCAGGATATTTGTCAATTCACCGCGCACATCCTTTGCCGAGTGTGCTCGCCGAAACGTTTCTTGAAAATGCGCTTGATCCCCAGTCAAGACAGGATGATCCAGCAACTTTACCGCGTTGTGGTGTGTGGGAATCTGGAGCGGTCGAGGCAGTCACTACCTTGTTGTTATTAAGAATACGACATCGCATCGATTCACGCGGTCGACTTGGGCCACAATTTGCTATGGCAGAAGAAGCTGCCGCAATCGCTTTTCAGAATGACGTTCGCGTGGCTGATGGAGAAAAAGCATTTGCGTTGCTCGAAGCAGATAGCGGAAATGTTATTGAACGTGTGCGAGACGCCCAGCTTGCTTCAGTAGTTGCCAAACTGGACAGCCTATCGCCCGCGCTAGATGCTTATGCTGTGGAACGTGCTGGGATACTGGCGGAAGATCACTCTCGCGTTCGCCAAGCTCTGGGTTCTAAGGCGTCCGTTAAAGTCGAGACCATCACGCCAGCTGACGTGATAGGCCTATATGTTCTTTTACCGAAGATCTGAGGAAAGCATGGCACGAAATTCCTCCAGACTCCGGCAATCCCGTCGCAGCGCACGACTTGATTTCGCGGGTATAGAGATTATTGGCGCGCTTCTCACACCTGATATGGTTGCCAAGATTGCGACTTTTGAAGCCAACGACCAGACTGAGGAAAGCTATGGCATTGAACCTGGTCTAAAACTTCGGGATGAAATCGCGCGCTATTATCGTATCGGAGAGGCTCTTTGGGCCAAGTTTTCTGCATCTCGCCGACAGAACGTAAATGCATCCAGCCAATTTGTTGCTGAGCTTCTTAAGAAATGCTTTGGCTTCGATGCCGTTGCGCCGCAGCCCATTGTTCGCTTGGGCGCACGCGAGTTTCCTGTCCCATATGCTGCTTTTGATGGTCATGTCCCGATTGTTATAGCGCCAGCGTCTGCTGACGGCTCACGCAAGGCCGGAGTCGATGAAAGTCTTGCCCAGTTCGCGGATGGAACGCGTCGTCGATCAGCTACTTTGCTTTTGCAGGAATATCTGAATGCGCAGGACAGCATTCTTTGGGGGCTTGCCTCTGACGGACTGGTCTTGCGGCTTATGCGCGATAACATCAGTCTTACGCGGCCAGCCTGGATCGAATTCGATATAGCCAAGATTTTTTCCGATGGGCTTTTCTTTGACTTCTCTGCGCTATGGCTTCTTATTCATCAAAGCCGTTTCGGTGATCCAGGCAAGTCTCCAAGTGACTGCGCGCTTGAGCGCTGGCGTGACCGTGGCCGCGTTGAAGGTGTGGCCGCGCGGGACAAGCTGCGTCAGGGTGTTGAATCTGCACTGCTCGAACTCGGCCAAGGATTTGTGGAAAATCGCGCCAATGACGCTTTGCGGCAGGCGCTTACTGAAGGCAAGCTAACCCAGCAGGTCTATTTCGAAGAACTGCTGCGTCTGATTTACCGCCTGATCTTCCTATTCGCCGCTGAAGATAGGGATCTTCTCCATCCTACAGATGCCATTGAAGCCGTCCGCAAAACGTATGCCCAAGGCTATTCATTAAACCGTCTTCGTGAACGATGCATGCGGCGCGTGGCATGGGATCGCAACGTCGATGTTTGGGAAGGACTAAAGGCGACCTTTGCGGCGCTATCTCGCGGCGAGCCGCGATTAGGACTACCTGCACTTGGCGGCCTTTTCTCTCATGGGCAGATGCCGACCCTAACAGATGCGAAAATTGAGAATAGGCGTTTCTTGGCCGCGATATGGCGGCTCGCATGGCTTCGTCCTGAAGGACAACCTCTGACGCGCGTCAATTGGCGAGACATGGAGACAGAAGAACTTGGCTCCGTTTATGAAAGCCTGCTGGAGCTAACGCCCCGCGCAAACGCGGTAACGCGTAGTTTTGATTTTGCCGAAGGGTTAGAGACCAAGGGCAATGCGCGCAAGACCTCTGGCAGTTATTACACGCCAGACTCTCTTGTGAAGCTCTTGCTCGATTCCACGCTTGATCCTGTACTGGATGATGCAGAAGCGCGTAATCCAGCAGATCCCGCCTCGGAAATTCTGAAACTGTCGATTATCGATCCGGCCTGCGGTTCTGGTCATTTTCTGTTGGGTGCAGCCAGACGCGCAGCAGCGCGGATTGCCAAGTTGCGTAGTCCCGGTGCTCCATCACAGATGGAATTTCAGCACGCGCTGCGTGAAGTTGTCTCGCATTGCATTTACGGCGTCGATCGCAACCCCATGGCTGTTGAGCTTTGTAAGGTAGCTCTTTGGATTGAAGCGTTGGAGCCGGGCAAACCTCTTTCATTTCTAGATGCCCGCATACGATGTGGTGACAGCCTTGTTGGCGTCTTTGATCTCGAAATGCTGCGCAAGGGCATTCCTGACGAGGCATTTAAGGCACTGACCGGTGATGTGAAAGAAATCGCCAAGGCATACACAAAGCACAACAAGGAACAGCGCGACGGTCAGGGCGCAACTGGCTTCCTTTCTGATCTTCGCCCTCCTGCTGATTTAATCGACGCAGCGCGTGCTCTGGTTGATATGCCAGAAAATTCACTGGAAGAAATTTCGGCCAAACGGAAAGCATTCGAGCACCTCCACACAGGTCAAAACTGGCTAAATCTAAAGACTGCCTGTGATTTGTTTGTCGCTGCGTTCTTCATCCCGAAAACAGGCCCTGTTCCCGGCCCTGGCGAACGTGCTCGTCCGATCATGCCTTTGACAGAGCATGTGTGGAAGGCAGCGCGAGGCGAGAGCATTTACGGCCCTCTCGTCGGAATAGCTTCAGATGCCGCCCATAAAGTGAGCGCACTTCACTGGCATTTGGAATTTCCGCACGTCTTCGCGCGTGGTGGGTTTGATGTTGTCGTCGGCAATCCACCGTGGGAAGTATCTCAGTTAGACGAGCAAGAATATTTTGCAGCAAAATTGCCTGAAATTGCAGCGTTGTCCGGTGATGATCGAAAAAAAGCAATTGCTTGCCTTGGGGTCAATAGCCCTAGAATCTGGGAACAATTCATTTTTGACAAACAAATCCATGAAGCTGTGAATGAATTTTTTCGCACATCGGGTCGATATGGATTAACCGCTGTTGGCAAAATTAATACCTATGCTCTGTTTGCTGAACATTTTGCAAACCTAGCTTGTCCAGAAGGGCGCTCTGGAATAATTGTTCCGACAGGGATTGCAACAGACAGTTCTACCAGCGCTTTTTTCGGCAATCTTGTGGAAAAGGGGCGCTTAGCTAGGCTGATCGATTTTGAGAACCGAGAGAAGCTATTTCCTGCCGTTGATAGCCGAATGAAATTTTGTTTGCTTACAATCGGGAATTCCGACGAGGCGGAATTTTCGTTTTTTCTCACCAATTCGAGCCACTTTGAGGAAGCTGAGCGGCGTTTTACTCTAACCGCCGAACAAATTGCTCATATCAATCCCAATACCAAGACAGCCCCAGTTTTCCGTTCCCGCAAAGATGCTGAGTTGGCGGCAAAATTTTATGTTCAGGCACCGGTATTAATTCAGGAGCGCGCGAATAATGCTGGGGGCGATATTAATCCGTGGGGTGTCTCTTTTCAGCAAGGCCTTTTCAATATGACGTCAGCTTCTGAATTATTTAGGAGCGAGCGGCAATTAATTGTAGATGGCTGGACTCGGGACATGAGCGATTGGCTGAAGGAGATTGATGGCAATATTTGTCGGTATGTTCCCCTGTACGAAGCCAAAATGATTCATCATTTTGATCACCGTTGGGCCACATATGCCGGTGCTTCGTCGGAGGATGAAGAAGGCGCACGAGATTCTACATTGGCTGAGAAACAGGATGTGAATTTCGAACCTCAGCCACGCTATTGGGTTCCCGTGGATGAAGTGCAGTTCCGGGCCGCCCGTGTTCCTGCGGGGTTAAAGCGAGCATGGAGAGAGAACAGTACCGAACGTTGCCTTAAAGGGTTAGCAGAATGGCTGGCGGGATATTTTCATGTCCATGAAGGTCGTCCCATGCGCGAGGATGACCTTGTGCGCATTCTCGGTCGTGATCGGCCTTGGCGTGCCGCGCTTGGCAAGACAACTGATCGCTGGCTCCTGGAGCCTAAAACTATTGCCAACGGTGTCGAAGCACAAACGGAAACCCCTCTGAATTCTGACGATGTTGATTTTTTACACGAAGGCATTGGCGACGCTTTAAGCTTGGTATCATCTATCATCAATCGTAAGCAGCCACGCTGGCTTATGGGCTGGCGAGATATAACCAATGCGACTAACGAACGCACGGTAATAGCAAGTGTGTTCCCAAAAGTCGGGGTTGGTCACAATATGCCTCTCTTTTATATGAATGTACCCGCTAAAATGGCTGCCGTCTCGTTAGCGTTGTGGACATCCATGGCGTTTGATTTCGTAGCACGCCTATCAGTTGGGGGGACACATCTTACCTACAGCTATCTCAAGCAACTCGCAGTTCTGCCGCCTTCCTCTTTTGCTGACGCGGACATCAATTTCGTCGTTCCACGGATTCTTGAGCTGACATACACAAGTTACGCCTTGCGCCCATGGGCAGAAGATTTGGGCTACACAGGGCAACCATTCATCTGGGACGAGAACCGTCGCGCCATTCTGCGCGGGGAACTTGATGCTTTCTTTGGCAAAAAATACGGCCTGTCGAAGGAAGAGATGCAATACATCCTTGATCCCGCGAAAGCCAAAGGCCCCGACTATCCTTCCGAGACATTCCGCGTTCTGAAAACCAAAGAAGAGGCCCGTTACGGAGAATTCCGCACGGAAAAGCTCGTGCTGGAAGCGTGGGATCGCATTGCCGGAATGGCTGCTGAAACACAAAAAGTTCCACTTCCTGCGACCGCTCCAGCCAAAGCTCCCGCACCTGTTGTTCCCAACGTTTCAGCACTCCATGATGGTGCATGGGAGCGTGTTGGCGCGGCACTTGATCAACACACGGGAACGGGGCTTGCTCTTGCTGCCATCTTAAAGACGATGGCCAAGCCAGTTCCTGCACGGCAAGTCAGACTGGCAGCGATCTTTGTTCTGGAACCACGCCTCTTGCTACCTTACCTGACAAACACAGAAGCTGCGACTTGGCGGCGTCTCGTTGGTAATGAAGCCGAACCTTTATCTGCGGGGACTTCATCTCTTGTCGCGAGAACAAACCAACATTGGGCGACTGCCGTTGGTTTTGCCACAGAAAATGGCATTTTGTTAGAAGAAGCTGCACAGCCTAACACATGGTCTTCGGGGACTAATATTGATACGATTAGGACTCCAGAGTGGGCAAGTGGACGAGCATGGATGATCGTTGGCGTCCTTGAACGTAAGGGCATAGACGATATCGTTCGCAACCTGCCAGATGATGCCACAAGGGGGTGGGTAAATGCCGAGGCAGCTTGATCTCATCAAAAAGCCTGACCTCGTAGTTGTTCCTGAAGCAGGACAAACAGAGCCACGTTTTTGGGTGCGCCGTTTGGTGATATGGCAAGAACCCGGCAAAGTCCTTCGAGATATTCCCCTTCGTCCTGGGCTGAATATTGTTTGGTCTCCTGATGGCATAGATCCTTCAGAACCAGATGGGGTAGCGACGATAGGACATGGCAGCGGCAAAACACTTTTCTGTCGATTGCTGCGCTATTGCCTTGGAGAGGATCGTTTTGCGCCCAAGGAACAACGTGATCTTATCGGTGAAACATTCATTAATGGCATAGTCGGAGCTGAAGTCATTTTGAATGGCAATTGCTGGGCAATCGTCCGTTCGCTTGGAGCGAACAAAATGCATGATGCCGTTCTCAACGGAGACCTAGACGCACTTGCCTCCAGCCAATCTCAGTCCACAAAAATCGATGCATTTCTTGATGCTGTGGAAAGCTCCATTATCACGTCCGCTGTTTCTTCCTTAATACCAAAACTCAAGGAAGGCCAGAGGGGTTGGCCTATTGCATTGGCGTGGTTAACGCGAGATCAGGAATGTCGTTTCAATGATGTGCTCGGATGGAGGTCTTCTGAGTCAGATTCCGACTCTCTCGTACGATCATTTTCGGCATCGGAAACGCTGGATGCACTTCGTGCTTTCTTAAAAGCTATTACGGCAGAGGAGAACGCGCTGCGCGCTGAAATTGCCTCTCTATCCGAAGAAAAACGCGCTGTTGAGCAGGAATCCAATCACAAGGCATGGGCTGCTGAGAAGGCAAAAGCGCGACTAATAAAAGAACTTAAACTGCCGGATGGTGTTGTTGCGGATGGAGATATGGCAATAGATGTTCTCCGCAAAGCTGCAGAAGATAAGTTGGCCGAGGCAGCAAAAGTTCCTTCCGGGAACGAACCTACGGATATTGATGCGGCCCGAAGTGAACTCGATGCCGCTGAGGACGAAAAGCGCAAGCTGTCTGAAGAGCTTGTATCAATCGATGCGCAGGTGCCGATCATTCAACGCCTGATAAGCAACATTGATGGCGAAGTATCCGCGCTGTCTTACAGAGAAGTTGAAGCAAAGTCTGCTGTATGCACTTCAGGTGATCCGTCCGTAGATAAAATCTTATCGGAAAACTGCAAAAGACTGCGCAATGCGCCGAGCGCCGCCGATATAGAAAAAGAGCGACAAGCAAAAGAGGGTGATCTGACTAAGGAGAAAGAACTATTATCTGGACTGAAGGTGCGGCTAAATGAAATTAAGCCGCTCCAGGCGGTTGCCATCCAAAAATATGAGCGAATTCGTAGCCGGTTGTTCTCATTGGAAGCATCAAGAGATGCTCGCGAAACACAATGGTATATCGCCCGTCGTTTGCTTGACGACGCAGTTAGATTTGGCGATTGGCAGCAACAACATAATGAGGCGGTTGAGACAGTCCGTGGTTTGACAAAAACTCTAGACGATAAACGCGAAAAGGCGAATTTGCTTCGGGATAAGCAAGCCAAAGTTTTTTATTCTTTAACGGAGAAGTTCGATCCGATAGTGAGACGGCTTCTCGGCGGCGAGGCCGAGGGCAAAGTAATTCTTGATGGAAAAGGCCTTCATGTCACGATTAATAAGGGCGGAAACCGCTCGACTGCAGCTATCGACTCTTTGAAGGTTCTTTCTTTCGATATTTCAGCATTGTGCCTGAGCATCGAAGGAAAAACCTGCGCCCCTGCGTTTTTGCTACATGATAGCCCGCGAGAAGCTGATCTGGGTGAAAGTATCTATCACGAACTTTTCCGGCTTATCCGATCATTAGAGGATGTTAACGGCTCACCGTTGTTCCAATATATCGTCACAACCACGTCAAACCCTCCAGCCGAATTTCAAAAAGCACCATGGGTGTGTCTCAAACTCATGGGAACTCCAGCTGAAGGTCGTTTGCTCCAACGTGATTTGTGATCAGACTGATGGTGGAAAATATGACGTTGTCTCAAATAAATCGTATCCGTCTAGATAAAGCCGCTATCGACGAAGGGTTTGGGATCAAGCTGGGGGAGCATCAAGGCTGGCTTGCCTATGATGGTCTTGGGACTCCCGCATCGCTGCGGCTTGCATGTTCAGATAATGGATATGTCGTTGCAACAAACCATTCAGGCGTAGTTGTAGATATTATGGGGCGGTGGACGAAGTGGGACGGGATCGTCCCCTCAGGCTTTTCGGCTTTTGTTGTCGCTGACACTGAGCCACTTCATTATCTTGTGCGTGAAATTTGGCGTCTTGCGCGTGCATTACCCATTGAACCATTGCGCGAGTTCGAAAGCAGAACGCAGGCGTTACCTCGATCAACTGAAGTTGAACGGTTGGTAGTGCAGCGTGTCGGGCAAGACATCTTCAGAGAAGCCCTTATGACGTACTGGAATGGGCACTGTGCCGTAACGGGTTTGTCGGAGCCACGTCTTTTGCGCGCAAGCCATATTATACCATGGGCAGTTTGTGAAACTGATGCTGAACGACTGGACGCTTATAATGGTTTGCTTTTAGCTGCGCATCTTGATGCTGCATTTGATGCGGGACTAATTTCCTTCGATGATAGCGGCAGCATTCTGATTTCAAGCCAGTTATCAGCACAAGATCAGATTGCTCTTGGCCTACACAACAAAATGGCTTTGCGTCGTATAACAAAAGAGCACGCTTATCGGCTCACATGGCATCGAGATCATTTGTTCCAGAAACCTGTTTAACGCAGAATTATATAAGGAGGGTTAATCTTTCCGGCAGGCCTTGATCTGACTACGTACCAACGCATAATCCGCAAGCGCCTTGGGGAACACCGCATTCTGCGGTGCGGCTTCAGTTTCTGCGGCCAATTTAAGCTGAAACGTCTGGTCGTATTCCTTTATCGGGGGACACACGCACGATGAATCAGAATTTCCCTCCGCGCAATTGGTCAACAAGCTCATCACGAGTGTGAGGAGCAGTAAGCGTTGCATTAAGCTGCGCATTTTTGATCTCCATTGATTTTTGAAGTTGGTCGTAGCGCTCGGCTGTGCGTCCGGCTTCGCGCGCACCGAGTAGGATTGCGGAAACTGAAAGAGCCGCCGTGGCATAGCCGATCAGCTTGATCGCGTTGCTGGAAAGCCAGCCGGTGAACAGCGCCCACATCAGCGCAGCCCCTTGCGATGATCATCGATCCGCGCCCAGATCATCACGCCGATGCCGATCAACGTAACGGCCAAAAGCAGCCATTTCACACCATCGAGATATGGCGCGATGCTGAGCAGCGCATCGCGCGCAGGGTCAACGCTTTCACGCACGGCCTCCAAAACGCCAACGCCAACCGTGGCGACCGTCGCCGTCTGGCCACCTTTGACAGTGCGTGTCTGTTGAAGGCTTCGCACAGGAGGCTCGACACCGGCCAACACGAGGGCTTTGTCGAGCTGGGTGGCGGTATAGGGCTGCTGGCCGTTTTCCTGTGTGATAATGGCCGTTACCACTGCCTTGAGGTCGGCATAGCTATGCATATTGACAGCCTGGTCGGCGGTAAAGCCAGTCTTGGCGATTACCTCACTTATATAGGCGTCGGTTTTGTTCTCGGTCGGCGGCGCCCACCTGCTGATAATGGCATTAACGATTCCCAGCCCGTATTTGTCCTGATAGGTAATCAACGTCCGCGCCAGTGCGCGGATGCCGTAGATCGGCGATTGAAAAACAAAGAAATCGGCATCGGTCTGTTGCTCGGCCAGTCCCTGCCACGGATCCTTGGATTTGCGGATGTTGCCGGGGTTGTTATTTCGAATGCCCCGTGGTTGTTCGGTCTGGGTCATGGTCTCCTCCTGTTAGTGGACAAAGAAAAAGGCCGACCCGCGAAGGTCGACCCTGGAAAATTCCGGTTACGTTGATTGGTCAGTCGTGTTTGTTGGCTATTTCAAGCAGCACATCGGCATGACATGGTTTGTTAAGCGCGCACCAGCAAGCCAGATTTTTGCCACGCAGTTCTGCGATATCTTCATATTTGATTTTCTGGCCAGGGAGAGAATTATCAAGCCATTGTCGGTAAGCCACAACGGCCTCTTGCTGTGTCGGGAAGTGATGCCCGACAAAAAATGGATTGCCCCATTTTGTCGGCCTGCCGACATAAATCGTATTCGGCGGCATTTTCCATCCTTTGGAGCGTCGGCGCTGAATACGTTTGGGTTTCATAATGGGCATTATACAACATTATCCGATTATCAATCAGCGCTGCGTTGCCCATCGGAACGCGTGGTCGATGATAAATCCTGCGATCGCGCCGAGCGTCAGGATGACGGCAAAGCCGCCTTTCCATCGGTTTGCCATGCGGTCGAGCGTATCGAGGCGCGTGTCGATGCCGTCGAGCTTGGTTTTAAGTTCACCCACGGCTGCGGTCAGCGCGGTGACTTGCGCTTCCAGTCTTCCGATGCTCCGAAAATACTCGGCTTCTGTGGCGTCCATATCGAATTCCTCTGGTTCTTCTTGATTGCGTATTGCAGGGATCATGTTCACGCTCCCACGATGGAAACGAAGGTTTGCGAAATGTCAGCTATGCCGGATCCGTCACCTACAGCGGCAAGTGCTGCCTCTGCGATATCGGCAATGCCTGGGCCGTTACCAACGGTGACAAGGTTGGCTTGCTGAAAACTGGCGATGCCGGAGCCGTTGCCAACGATTGTGATGCCGTACTCAGCAACGCTGATGCGCTTCGGCCCGTCACCCACGGTAACGAGGGCAATCTGCTCAACATCTGCTGCCGTACCCATCAGGCAGATTCCAGTCCGAGCTGGCAGAGGTTGATGGCTGATGCCGTCCAGGCAACGCTGCCCGGCGCTTGCGGAAATGCCGCCGAGAGATACCAGAACGCCGCGCCGGTGGTCAGCGTAATCGCTGATGAAACATCATCGACGCCGTTGACGCGAGCATGAAGTTTGAGATTGCGTGATCCAGAATCCTCCTTGCGCGCGCAAGCGGTGACGACCACCCCATCGATTGTCGTCGGTGCGCCGGGAAGATCGGTGATGTTGTAATAATCGAGCGTGCCGTTCTGGCTCGTCGTATTGTACATGGCGGTCTGATAGGCCTGTCCGTTAACGGAATCCCAATTTGCCACCGCGCCGCCCACGCGCGACCATTGAGTCTGGTCGCCCACCGCATTGGGAAGGCTCGTCCATACCGAGCGTGGCGGCACCAGCGTCGATGCTGTGTCTGTACCATCTGTCGAATAGGACACCAGGTCATCGACAACGATCTGCTGGCCGACTGACGAAACGCCTGCCGAGAGAAACGTGATGTATTGGAGCGCGAAGTTGATGCCGAGGGTTGCTGTGCAGATAATAGTGCCATTAAGCGCAAAAGCGACCCAGCCGGAATTGGGGTTGCAAGACACGGATAGCCAATATTGGGTGTTGGCACTGACGGCATAGGTCGCTGAAGTTACCAGCACAGAATTTGTCGAATTCTGTCTAACGCGCACAGTGCCGGTGTTGTCGAGTGTAATCCTTACGCCGTCCGCGCCAGCGCCACTAGGTGAAGCCGGAGGCGTCGCGGTGAACTGAAAGAGATTACCTTCGCCAGCCGGAAGCGCAGGCAAAAACCATCCCATGCCGAGATAGCGTGTGCCGATATTCGGCACCGTCCAGATCACGCCGCTGCTGACATAGTTGCCGAGGTTCAGCGCCTTGGGCGTAACACCACTGCCTTGTAACGACCGCACGCCCGTTGTGGTCGAAATGCTCATGAAGTTGCCGTTGGAAAGCTGCGCCGTCCAAGGCTGCGCCACTTGCGCGATGTCGCTGATGGCGCCGAATTGTTCGAAGCCGCAAGCCCATTCAAGAGTTAGCGTCATGGGTTTGTCCTATGTGATAATCCAAACAAAAGGCTCGACGGTTGTTGTCGGTGGTGGCGCGCCATTACCGCGCAAGACCTCCACCGCCATTTGACCGAGCGATACGGCGACTTGTCCCTGACGCAGAACCTCCACCGCAATCTGGCTTGTCCTCACGGCGACAGGTGCAGCATTAAGCGTGCTGCGCAGAACCTCGACGCAAGCCTGCCCAAGATTGAGCGGCGGCACGCGGCTGCGCAAAACTTCGGCGACGATCTGGGTCTGATTGACAGAAGCTGGTCCGTTCCGCAGAACTTCGACGGCAGCTTGCGTGATATTGACGTTCGTCATACTGCGCGATCAGTTAGCTTGCGATCTTGGTGCCGGCTGTCATACTATTGACGCCGCTTGCCGTCCATGCCGCCGAGGTATTGGGATCGGTGTCCTGATAGGCCGAGAAATAAGAATAGGAAGCCGCTGGAGATTGGCTTGATCCTGTAACTTCCGTGCTGCCGGACTTAAGCTGAACCGTGACGGTACGTGCGCCGCTGTCCGTCTTCCGCAATAGCGCCGAGACTTTCACTCCGGCGATGTTGCTCGGCGTCGAACTGAGCGATCCGAAACTGTAACGATCTTCGGCGCCGACCGTGCTGGATGTGACGCAACTCAAATCGCCGCCTGGTGGCACCTCGTTTGTTTCACTGTAATTGGTGCTCATGCCGGTGACGTTGCCCCAAAGCTGAACGCTCGTTTGGCCAGAACTCATGCTTGGCGCCGTCGACGGCGGTGCGCTTGTATAGGTCACGCTTGCGGTATAGCCAGCGTTTGTCGAAAAGCTGCTGTTATCGTCCCGTTGCATAGTTAGCGCCGTATCGGTGACGTAGCCGATCCAGTAGCTTGTGCCAGCCGTCAAGCTCTGCGGGGTTGTCAAGGGCATGGTCACGGCAGTGAGAGCGGTGGCACCTGTGACTTGCGATCCGGTGGAAAGCAAGGTGCCGGGAGATCCGCTATTGTTGGCATAGATTGCCGGTTTGAAATTGGCACCGGACGATGTGGACGCTGGCATAATGCTGATGCTGTTCAGCGTTCCCGATACCGGAGCCGTGAATTTTCGCAGATAAAGCTGTCCAGACGACATATAGGTCGTGGAACTGCTGAGGCTGTAATAGGCACCGATCACGCCTTGGCTAGGGGTGAATGCCACGG
>CAIXLI010000224.1 GCA_903920205.1 uncultured Pseudomonadota bacterium | reverse complement strand
GCCGGCGCTCTACGCCGCTGATAATCTGAATCTGCGCCATAACACTGCCTCTAGCTGCGCTGCTAACACCAGCGCTAGCAGCATCGCTAAGACATCAGCTATCGCGTCACATTGCTAGGCGGCCTTCGCCGGAGGGGTACGCATCATTTGGCTTTACCCGAAAGCATCACAATTGGATGAGGCAAGACAAGGAAAAGAGTGGCTTCCCGAACGTATGGAAATAAAAAGACTGGCGGATAAATATGGACTGACAATCATTGATGTGGCGGCACAACCGGAATGGCAAAAAAGCCTTTATCGCGAGGATGGCGTTCATCCGACGGTTGAAGGTAATAGAGTGTTGGCTGCTGTTTTAGGTGATGCGTTTTCTGACTGGAACAAGTAAGGCTGTCTGGATTTATCTTTTAAGGTTATTGTCGTCAGAGGATTGCCAAACATTGACGGATTTAACTTTCATAAGCTGCTCGTAGCCTGTTCCAAGGATCAGAATAAGGTGTTGTTTGTCTAGAATAGAGAAAGCCCAGGGTTTGCCGTCTGGCGTTGGTGCGGCATCGTCGGGCATTTTATTCCAGAGAACGGGTTTGCCTATGGGGAGGGCGTCGAAATAATACTGTGCTAATCCTTGTCTCGTATCGGTTGCGGGTACCCACAGGAAACCGTATTTATGATATTTGCTAAAGTCCGTTTTTTTTGGAACTTCTGATTTGGAATCAGCTCGAGGTCTTGCGTAATTACAAAGAAATTTAGGGCATGTTGATTTTTCTATGCCATACCAATCATGCAGGTCAGTTCCGTAAAAGTTTTTGGCGTTGCCGTTGAACGCAACCCCGTATTCAAAGAAATCCACTTCAATATAATGAACATATCCACTAGGCTGACCGGACCAATGATCGGCTCCGGCCTGTGCTACACGTTCAACAGACAATCCATAAAATGCAGGCCATTCAGCCTTCGGGCCAGTGCTAATGACCTGATCTGGATCAAAAGACAATTCGGCTTCAAAATACCCCCCCCCTCCGAAGGCAGTTCCAATAAATTTATCAGGATTACTTTTGGATATTGTGACCGTAGCCAACTGGGAGTTTCCAATATCTTTGTCGCCGTTCAAAACAAGGGTTTTGGTGTTTTCGTCAACGGCGATCTTCGATGCCGATGCCTTCTGACCCAAGTAATTATGTGGATACCAAGAATATCCTTTAACGCCAAGCCCCAATAGATCAACGGTTGATGGGGTGAATTGCGTTGAAAAAGTGTTTACCGTGTATCCATTGCTTGTTGCTTGGGGCGGAGCTTGGTTTGCCCGAGCGGCATGTGAACTGACGGCAAAAAGCCCTACATATAAGGCGACAAGGAGAAGTAAGTGTTTATGTTTTTGCATTTTACTTCGTTTCATTTGTAATTGCCAAATTATAGGCATTTGAGGGCAAATCTCTGGGTTGTTTGCCATAAGACAGACCTTGCGTGATAACCATCATGGCAAGAAGTGAAGTCATATTCGTGTTAAACAGTCGCGGATAAGTCAAGAGTAAAACGATGTAGCTTAATACATACCCAAGGCCAGACCAGTGTTTAATCGCTTTGTATTTTCTTATGCTCGTTGCAAATAAGAAGAGCGTGCTAAGTAGTGTGACGATTCCGCCTTCAGCTAAGATTAGAAGAAAACCATTGTGTACAAAGCCAAATACACCAAGGCCATTCCCCAAAAAGGGGGCATTGTTAATGGCTTTCCACGCTGTGGCATATCCAGCCGTTCTGCCTGACATGCCAGTTCCAGCGCCGCGCTCAGGATCATTAAGGAGAAGCACATGATTAGCGATAAAGTCTAATAAGCCGTCTCCTGTCATAGCTATTAAAACAGTGCCCAGAAGAAAGAGTATGAAGAGCAAAAAAATACGCTTAGGCCTTACGGGGAAGAAATATCCGCTACAGAATATAAATGCGACGACTAGTGCGACAAGCGCCCCTCTAGATTGGAGCAAGTACATATAATAAACGGCTATAGCCAGCCCAGAAAAACGAATAAGAATGTTTTTCCATGCAAGAGCGCACCAGCCAAGTCCTAGAGCCATAAGCCCCCACCAGTTCGGGTGCGCACCTGTTACATCCCCTGTGTAATAAGGTTCCCAGCGTCCCATTAAATACGCATTCCGTTGTGATATAAGAACGAATATAAATATTGGGATTGTAAGAAATGGTATGACTTTCATCACATCGTGCCAGACATCTCTATCCTTCCGGCTTCCAATTATCGAAAACACTGAAAAACTGAAAGTAAGATTGGCAACTAAAATTGCTGCAAACTCTGAATCCTCATCGCCGTTCAGATTTATAAATAGAGCCATGATTAGTGAAAGAAGATATGGGGTGGTTAAGAAGAAAGCTTTCTTTGCCGACGACCAGTCTACATTCTTTTGTTTGATCTGAATGATAGTGGGGATTATCAGGGTTAATAAGGATATTTCTTGTAACACTTTAGAGTTTAAATAGAAAAACGAGACGAAGCAGGAGGTTAATAAGATGGCTACAAGTGAAGCAACGATAAAGCCGTTATTTTTCTCCCGCAAGGAGTTCAAGGACTTTTTCTTCATGAAAAGGGGGGGGCTTGTAATATTCATTACCAATAACACCCGTCTTCAATCCTGTCGGATGCCTGCGGTTTTTCATCTCCGCTTGGCTTGATCCAGTTGGGTTTGATGAAATCTTTATAGGAGGCGTCCCTTTTCCATCGTTTGCCTGCGACGCCGAATAACATTTGAAGGTTGCCGCCTAAATGAACGCCGATTTTTCCCCGACTTTTGGCATGGACTGCCAAAGGAAGGGAAAAAGCGCCAGCCCCGATCAGGGCGACATCGTAATCCACAACATCCATCTCTTGTTTCATCCTTTCCAACGCCGCAAACCAATCCGCATCTTGCGGCGCGGTCAATCCCGCGCTTAACGGAGCGCGCAAAGTCAAAAGGTCGAACGAGGGCAGGAGTTCGGGGTTATCCCACAGCGTTTCATGTTGGGCGTATTGCTTTCTGATCGAGTCGACAAAAGGAGAGACAACCAAAACCCTCTTGCCTTTCAACGCCGCCGTCCATGGGCTTGGCGAAAAAAACGGCTCAAAGCTGCGGAAGCTGACAAGTGTCGCGTTTGGGCAGTAGCCGCTAAGAATCTCCGCCTCTCCCGCGACATCCCACGCCACGAGCATGTCGCATTGTTTTACGGCCTCTCGATAAGCCACACAGAATTTATCGTAAACCTCGCTCGTTTGAGGAAAGACTCCGGCATTAATGTGCAGGCTTAGAAAAAGATAAGGATTATAGGCTGGGGGCTTGCGGTTTTTCGCTCTGGCTTTTTCTCTTCTCAAAAAAACGGAAAGGCTGGACGCCTCAATCGAACCCATTTTGCCCGCAGCGTATGGCGTTTTGTTGATGATCGCATTTTTTAGATAATCATCCGCCTCGACCACAGGTCTTCCGACCCACAGACGTCTTTTCACGCCATTATAGGCTTTTCTAATTTTCCAGACCGTACGGTGCACAATCGAGATGCTTCTCATAAAGCGAACAAGCAATAAAAATATCCGAAGCGGCATGGGGCGAACCTCTAATGTTATCAAAGAGAACTGTAGCCGCCTTCGTGAAAACTGGCAATCATCATGGGGCCGTCCCTCCGAACATATAGCCGGAAAGCAGGGGCAGGCTATCCGTCAGGAACGCGTTCAGGCGATTTTCGCCGTCCCCTTCTTTTTCGCCGCGCTCCATCATCGTCGTCACGCGCAGAAGGGCTCCGTTGGTGTGGCCCAGAGTTAGGCTATTCAGCATCGTATAGAGCCTCGTCTCGCCGGCTTTTGTGGTCGAATGATTGGCTTGCGCGTACCAGTAATAAACAACCTGCCGCGTGTCACCTTTAGAAATCATCAGCCTGTTAACCGTAAGAGGTTTCCTCTGCGCAGAGGCGGGGTCGGTCACGGGAAGAACCTTTGGGGCTGTGCCTTCGACCGTCCATCCTCCGCCCGGGATGCAAACTGTCGGCGTATGGACGGCCTCGTTGCTGGAGCTGTCCTGCTGCGGATAATACAGGGCGTACAGGTTGACGGACGGTTTCCCGAGCTTGGCATAGTTGGAAAGCAGGTAGTCATTCGTGCCAAGGACCGCCAGTTCTTTTTCGCCAAGAACAGAACTTGATTGCCAAACCCATTCGCCGATTTGAAGAGGGAAGCTGCTGAACGATTGGCGCAAATATACAGGACTCAAATAGCGCGGCAGTAGCGTCGGGAGAGCGGCGCTCAAAAGAACAGCCAACACAAGAAAAACTCCGCTGGCCACGACGGGCTTGCCCGTCGCCGGAAGGGGGAGTCTTTTGACCGAAGGCAACCTCAAATCGTCGAGGCGCAGAACGCCTTTCGCGCCGACCTTTTGCAACAGCCAAATTTCAAGAAGTAAAAACAGAAAACCAAGAATAAAGATGACAAATCCTTCAAAATCGTGGATGAAGCCTTCCGCCATCGACGGACCCCACTTATCAACCGTCACGCCGATCAACGCGATCCTCATGCTGTTAAGCAAGATAGCGATAGGACCCGTTGATAAAAATAACGTGATGCGTTTCCATCGGGGTGCTTTATACAAATAGGCCAAAAGGAAGCTTAAACTCAGCAGGGGAAACAAATAGCGCACCCCACTGCAGGCTTCGACGACATTCAACTTGTATCCTCCGAGATCGATAATATTCCCGTCCTGAAAAACGGGTGTGCCAAGCAGCGTTAAAAACGCGACTCCTAACGTTGTGGACCACATCTGCATTTGCGAAGACAGCGCGTAGTAAAAGAATTTTGGAAGCGGCACCGCAAAAAACAGCAAGATCAATGGCCCGGCTAAAGTGCGCAACGTCCGGGTTCCAAGAAATACAACAACGATCCCGATGATAGAAACAACATAAAGGACGGGCAGAAGGTGGGTGATGCCAGAAAATTGAAAGAGAAAACCGGCAGAAACTCCTGCCGTGATAAACGCGAACCCAAGCCATGAACTTTGCGGCGCAATCTTGGCGTTGCTCATTTGGTTCAGCAAAAGGAGCAGCGCGAGCGGCGGGATCATATAGCCGTGGCTATATTCCTCTTGCGACCAGCTTTGCAGGATAGCGATGCTCGCATCGCGAAAGATAAAGGTAAGGACGGCGACGAAAACAAGGGCGAGCCATAGCGCAGCCTTCTGCTTCACTTGATAAAACCCCATTTTTTCCTGCCTTCCCGCGCATCACTTTATTTAATTATCCTTGCATAATGCAAAGTTGCTTGCCATATTTTTTGGCATTCAAGCAAAGGCTTCAATAAAACATGAAAATCCTTCTCGTTTCCCTGAACTACGCGCCTGAGCAGACTGGCATCGGCAAATTTCAGGGGGAAATGGCTGTTTGGCTTGCTGCGCGGGGGCATCAGGTCCGTGTTGTCGCCGCGCCGCCTTATTATCCCGAATGGAAAATTGGTCAAGGGCACAGCGCGTGGCGTTATAAAATCGAGGAAACGAAGGGCGTGCGGATTTATCGTATTCCGCTTTATGTTTCCTCCGTTCAAACTGGCGTTAACCGTTTGATTCATCTTCTGTCTTTCGCTGTAACGTCCTTTCCCGTTATCGTATGGCAGGCGCTGTGGAGACCGGATGCCGTTATGCTTACCGCGCCGCCCTTGATGGCGGCTCCTGCCGTTTTGCTGGCTGGTTTGCTGTCGGGCGCACAGACGCACTTGCATGT
This sequence comes from uncultured Pseudomonadota bacterium, assembly GCA_903920205.1. Classification (GTDB taxonomy): domain Bacteria; phylum Pseudomonadota; class Alphaproteobacteria; order UBA9219; family UBA9219; genus CAIXLI01. The sequence continues at coordinate 7,564 of CAIXLI010000224.1, read as the reverse complement.
GCAGGATTTCGAGGTTGATGCCGCGTTCAATCTGGGGCTTTTGAACAAAGGATGGCTTTTTGGGCCGGCGACACGGGTCGAACGGGCTTTCTTGCATGCGTTCTCAACGGTCAGCAGCATATCGCCGCGTATGCGGGATCGGTTGTTGGCAAAAGGAGTGCCTGAAAATAGGGCGCTTTTGATCCCGAACTGGGCGGACATCAATGCCTTTAATCCTGCTCAAGGAGCGGGGGCTTGGCTGGAGCGTCTGAAAAAAGATCCGGAAACAATCCTTGTTCTTTATTCCGGCAATCTTGGCAAGAAACAGGGCTTGGAAGTCATTGTTGATGCCGCAAGAAAGTTAAGAGGGGATCCCCATATCCGTTTTGTTGTCTCAGGCGACGGGGCAGGGCGCGAAAAAATGGTTGCGGATGCGGCTGGGTTGGAAAATGTGATCTTTCTGCCGGTGCAGCCCGAGAGAGAATTTGTTCATATGATGATTGCTGCCGATATCCACCTTCTCCCCCAAAGAGCCGAGGCGGCCGATCTTGTGATGCCGTCCAAGCTTGGCAATATGTTGGCGAGCGGCAAGCCGATTGTGGCTGGCGCCAAGCCGAATACGCAAGTTTATGAAGCCGTCCAAGGATGCGGTATTGCCGTAACGCCCGATAATGCGGATGAATTTGTCAGGGCTATTCTTGTGCTGGCTGAAGATAAAGAACTTCGTGCCCAGATGGGGGAAGTGGGGTTGCGTCGGGCCCGGGAAAGCTGGGCGCGCGACGGCATTTTGTCCAAACTAGAAACGGAACTAGGCAGAGGCCGCCATTAATAGCTTCGTGAACGAGCAGAATAGTGGGCGCGTGATCTCAGGCGCTTTCCCTTTTCCAGGAATGCCATGTTGATCGCCCTTTTTCATGCCATCACCGACCTTGGAGATAGCGCCGTGACTTGCGCTACTGTCGTTGTCGCTGCGGTTGTTTTTCTTTTTTATAAACAAAAGCGTGCGGCTCTAGCGATTATCGTTGCGTTTGTTTTCACGGCCGTTCTTATTATTTTGGGTAAAATTATCCTGTACAGTCGATGCGGAGATGCACCCAATACCTTGTTTGATTTGAAGTCTCCTAGTGGGCATAGCGCCATTTCCGTAGCCGTGTACGGCACGCTTACCATCATGATTGCATCGTCTCAGAGCGGCAAGAGGCGCATAATCCCGTATCTTCTATCAATCCCGTTCATCACACTTATCGTTGCCTCGCGCGTGGTTCTGGGCGCTCACAGCGTAAGCGATGTCGTTGTCGGCTCAAGCATCGGCCTCATTTCCTGTTTGAGCGTGTGGGGGGTATTCCTCAAAGGGGAAGTCACCCGCTGCCCCTGGGTGCCCTTTTCTGTGGTTTCTTTGATCGTGCTCGGCGTTCTGTACGGCACGCATTTTCCTGCCGAGGCGCTTATAGACTGGGTTGCCCAGTATATTCGACTTCATATTCGCAGCTGTTCTGCTTAATTGTTCGCAAACAAAGAGTGTAAGCTGTTATCAATGCGGGGGGCACCTTTGGGCCTCAGGGCTTCCTGTGACAGGGGCGAGTAAAAGAAGCTATAGATAAAACAATTAGTTAAGGCATATCTCGCATGTCCCGCATGACTTGTGTGTTGATGAAAATATATGACGGACGTTTTGGTTGAAAAACGGGAGCCTATTGCGTACGTTCCAGCGGTTGCTCATGCTGCATGAAAGAAGGCATCGTTGCGACAATTTTTTGCACAAGGAGATGAAGCGTGGGTAATAAAACGGCTTTGATTACGGGGATTACCGGACAAGACGGCGCCTACTTAGCGGAGCTCCTTCTAAGTAAAGGCTATGATGTTCATGGGGTTAAGCGCCGTTCATCATCTTTTAATTCGGGTCGTATCGATCACCTGTATGTTGATCCGCATGAATCCCATGTTAAATTTCACATGCACTATGGCGATATGACGGATTCCACAAACCTGATCCGCATCGTTCAGGAAACGCAGCCCGACGAGGTTTATAACCTTGCCGCGCAAAGCCACGTGCAGGTCAGCTTTGAAACGCCGGAATACACTGCCAATGCCGATGCCGTCGGCACGCTTCGTCTGTTGGAAGCCCTTCGTATTCTGAAGATGGAAAAGAAAGCGCGGTTTTATCAGGCCTCGACATCCGAATTGTACGGCAAGGTTCAGGAAATTCCCCAAAAGGAAACAACGCCGTTCTACCCCCGTAGCCCCTACGCCGTTGCCAAGCTCTACGCCTATTGGATCACGGTGAACTACCGTGAAGCCTACGGCATGTTCGCGTGTAACGGCATCCTGTTCAATCACGAAGGACCGACCAGGGGCGAAACCTTTGTAACGCGCAAAATCACACGCGCGGTCGCGGCTATCCATCTAGGGCTGCAGGATAAACTATTTGTCGGCAATATCGATTCTAAACGCGACTGGGGCCATGCGCGCGATTATGTCGACGGCATGTGGCGCATCTTGCAGCACGACACGCCGGAGGATTTTGTCCTAGCGACTGGCGAAACGCACAGCGTGCGCGAATTCCTCAATCTGGCGTTTTCCGAAACTGGCGTCACGCTGGAATGGAAAGGCAAGGGCGTAGACGAAAAAGGCGTCGATGCTCAAACGGGGCGTGTTTTGGTCGAAATCGATCCTCGTTACTTCCGTCCCACGGAAGTTGATCTTCTTATCGGCGATCCCACCAAGGCGCGCGAAAAGCTTGGATGGGAACACAAAATCGGATTCAACCAGCTTGTAAAGGAAATGGTGTCTGCCGATTTGAAAACCGTTGCCGAGGAAAAAGGACAGCGCAACTATGGAGCCGAATAAGTATTCGCTTACAGGCCAGAAAGTATGGGTCGCAGGCCATAAGGGAATGGTGGGCAGCGCGCTTGTGCGCCGTCTGGCAACTGAAGATTGCGAAGTCCTTACCGTCGACCGTACGAAGGTTGACCTGCGACGTCAGGATGCTGTTGAAGGCTGGTTGAAGGAGCAAAAGCCGGATGCCGTTTTTCTGGCGGCGGCCAAAGTCGGCGGCATCTGGGCCAACAACGCCTATCCGGCAGAGTTTTTGTACGAGAACCTCGTTATTGAATCGAACATCATCCACGGCGCCTATCTGGCCGGCGTGAAGAAACTTTGCTTTCTGGGCTCCTCCTGCATCTACCCGCGCCTGGCTGAGCAGCCGATGAAGGAAGAAGCTCTGTTGACGGGCCCGTTAGAGCCGACCAATCAATGGTACGCGATTGCCAAGATTACAGGCATCATGATGTGCCAAGCCTATCGCCGCCAATACGGGTGCGATTACATTTCGGCTATGCCAACCAATTTGTTCGGAGCCGCCGACAATTATGACCCTCAGGGTAGTCATGTCGTGGCCTCTCTCATTCAAAAGGCGCATCAGGCAAAACTTTCCGGCGCCAAGACGATGGAGTTATGGGGAACAGGCTCTCCTTTGCGAGAATTCCTTTATGTGGATGACCTGGCGGATGCGCTCGTATTCCTAATGAAAAACTATTCGGACGAACCGCATGTTAATGTCGGCATCGGCGTTGAGCATACCATCCGCCAACTCGCTGAAACGGTTGTTCACGTCGTCGGATTCCAAGGCGAGTTTGTTTTTGATCTCACCAAGCCTGACGGTACGCCCCGCAAATTGATGGACAGCGCTCGCCTCCACGGCATGGGATGGCGTGCCAAGACATCGCTGGAAGACGGGTTGAAGTCAGCCTATGCGTGGTTTCTTTCGAACAGGGCGTAAGGGGCGTAAGTAAAAAGCGTCAGAGCAAGCGCAATTCTGCCCACAAAAATTTGTTCAACCTGTCGGATGGCTGTGGTACAGTGCTAAAGACAAAACGCAGAGCCTGGTGGAGTTTTTCTCGGCCTGTCTTGTAATAACGAGGGAGAATTGACGATGAAGAATGCTTTTAAGGCTATCCCGCTCGCCATCGCATTATTGATGAGCCCAAGCGCCCAAGGAAAAACGTCCCCTAAAGTAGGCGCCGAACCCGAGGTAAGCCTTGCCGAGATATCTTCAAACATGATCACGTTTGATGGCAGGAATGATAAACGTGTAAACTGCGGAATTGAAGCTGGCCCCGATGGACGTTTCAAACCTAGTGGGTACTATGAGCTTTTTATGGGAGACAAAACAAAAGTCTTTGGCTCTCGAGATTCTGTTGTCGCTGTGTTCCTTACAGGAATTAGCACCGGGGCATCCTGCGATGTTGTGAGAGAAAAAGTCACGCGGGATGGTCGGGTGGTTATTGAAAAGGGACAATATGACCCAAGCACGAAAACTTTTAATAATCTCGAGCCCGCCTCCAAAGAATTGGGTGTGCCACCTAAGAGAGTTTTGAGGGCCTTTAAATGGGCTGTGAGACTATGCAACAAAGGACTTAAAATCAAAGATCCCCAGACGGGTCAAGCTCCCCTAGACGTACTGAACTCCCCGGAAAAAACTGTCACGCGACAAGCTATGAACCCTACACCCCCATAATTCTAGAAGAGACATCAAAGTCCCGGGGATAGAAACAACGCCTAAACATTTACGCCCGCCATCATTGGTAATCGCCTCTTCCCCATAGGCGGGCCTTTTTAACCTCATGCTTGCCCCATAATAAATCCGCACTATTCTTTCAAAACACGCTCGAATCTCTCCATAACTTGCCCTATCGGCGCATGCCGCGTTGACACTACCCTTTTTTCGTGTAAGAGAATTCGACCCTGAGGCGCGGCCTCGGATATTTCTAGTTTTGAGGAGAATTGGACGTGTCAAAAGCGGAATGGGGATTGAAGCGCATCTGCCCTGGTTGCAGCACGCGCTATTACGATATGAAAAAGAACCCGCCGGTTTGCCCGAGTTGCAAAACGCCCTTTGATCCTGAAAACCTTTTGCGCGCGCGTCGCGGTCGCACCGCCGACAAGAAAGTCGTCGCCAAGGACGCGGCGGATGATGTGATCGACGATCTTCCCGTGACCGACGCCGCCGCCGAAGACGCGGTGATCGAAGACGCCGAGGAATTGGCTGACGAAGACGTCGAAGAAGTCGTCGAAGTCGAAGAGGAAGAAGGCTAACCGCCTCGCTCCCCGTTTGCGCGGGGACGCTCCTTGTCTTGCCGCACAGATGAACTTAAGAGGCGCGGGAATGAAAATTGTTTTCTTCTGCCCTTCCGTTTCCGTCATCAATGGCGGCATCAAGCATATTTTCCGCATGGCGGAAACCCTGATTGCTCAAGGGCGGGATGCCGTTGTTTTCGAACAGGACGGTCAGCGCCCCGCGTGGTTCGCTTCGACCGCGCCCATCGTGGGGCAGGGGATATTCTCGTCCTCCGCCGATCATCTGTATGTTTTGCCCGAAGACCAGCCGCATATTCTGGCGGACTTCGCACGCCTTCCGCAGCGCAAAGTCATCTATAGCCAGAACCATTTCTATGGCGCGCTGGGCATCGCGGCGGCGGCAAGCTATGCCGATTATGGCGTGACCGATGTTCTGTGCAGCGGGCGCACGATCTATGACCATTGCCGCCTGCGCCATCCGATGCTTCGTGCCCATATCGTGCCTTGCGCGGTCGATCCGGCGCTCTTTCGCCCCGCGCACGAAAAGCGCGACGTTATCGCCTTTATGCCGCGCAAACGCCCACTCGAATCGGCTTATATCCGCGATATGTTCCGATTCGCCGCGCCCCAGTACCGCGCATGGGAATGGCGCGAGATCGCCGATGTCGGCGAAGCCGAAGCGGCGCGGTTGATGGGCGAAGCGCGAGTCTTCCTGTCGCTCAGCCGTTTAGAGGGTTTTGGCCTCACCCCGCTCGAGGCTATGGCCTCCGGCTGCATCGTCGCAGGCTTTACCGGCATCGGGGGACGCGAATATGCCACGCCCGATAACGGTTTCTGGGCCAATGAAGACGATTTCCCCGCCTGCCAAGTCGCGCTGACCCAAGCCGTCGCTCTTAGCCTCGATTCCGCCTCGATACGCGAGAAACACAACGAAGCCTGCCAAAAAACCCTGTCTTCCTACACGCCCGAAGCCTTCCTCCAAGGCGTAAAAGCCGCATGGGAGACTATCTTATCGAATTAGGAAGAAAACACTTGCCCTTCCCCTCGGTTTCGTTCAATTTGCGCCACCTAAAGACCTCGTGTGGGGCCATAGCTCAGCTGGGAGAGCGCAACAATGGCATTGTTGAGGTCACCGGTTCGATCCCGGTTGGCTCCACCATCTTCTTCTTCATGTAGAATCAAAGAGATAAAAGTTCACGCCATAGCGGGATGCGAGCTGCTGTTTGAGCTGTACTGCGATCTTACTTATTTGTATCCATTAGGATACAATGCGCAACATGTTTGCTTTGATCCAATCATCCGTTTTTGAGGCGTGGCTTTCGGCAGTTGACGATCTGAAAGCAAAAGCCAGAATTCTTGCTCGGTTGCGCAGCGCGATGCTTGGGAATTTTGGCGATTGCGAACCTGTTGGCGAGGGCGTTTCCGAGATGCGGATTCATGTCGGCGCAGGGTATCGCGTTTATTACATGCGAACAGGGACAACGGTTTATGTTTTGCTGACTGGCGGCAACAAGTCCTCTCAGAAAAAAGACGTCACGTTGGCGAAAAAAATGGCTCGTGAATACAAGGAGGCAAAACGTTGAAAAAGGCAAAAACAACCTACGCGACTTTTGACGCGGCGGCATATCTTGATAACGATGTTGTCATTGCCGAATATCTTTCGGCGGCGCTGGAAGATACTAACCCCGACGTGTTTATCGCTGCCCTTGGCGATGTCGCCAAAGCACGAGGCATGGCGCAAATTGCCAAAGGCGCAGGGCTTGGCCGCGAGAGTCTCTACAAAGCGCTAAGCACGGGGGCGCACCCTCGCTATGAAACCATCAGTGCGGTTCTGGGGGCGCTTGGCGTAAAATTCTTGGTTGCTCCAATTTCTAGCTAATAATTAGACGATTTAAAGCTTGAGCCCTCACGGGTGCCCATATCTACCTCCTTTGGCCCACCATCTTCTTCTATAGGGTTAAATAGCTTTATCTTCCCTTCTTCAATAGGAAGCGGGAGAGGTTTATCATGCCTTTGGGCTTTGGCTGCTCAGGGACAAGAACATGCATTTCTCCTGGGTTAAGCAGTTGCTCAAAAACGGGCAGGTGGGATTCTCGATGCCCTGCTCCATACACAACTAGGGTCGTTTGGTTTTTGTTGAGCATGTCCGCGATCGTCTCAACAATATGCGGTTCCCGAACACGAGCGATTGCATAGCAGAGTCGTTGAGCAGAAGTTGCATTGTTTGAGATATCAGGAGCCGTGTCGTTCGTTGAGACGTCCACATAACTGCGGCGATCAGGATACCCTTGCGTGCGCGAGGGGTGAAACCCCTTAGGCTTGCGAAAGGGGGCGTTACCGAAAGGTCGAGACTTCTTCAGGCTCGGTGAGCGAAGCGAATAGCATCCGCAGCCGCCTTCGGCGGATTCGTCCCTGTTACTTATTCGTGGATTTGCTATGTTATAGGGCAATAGGGAAAAGAAAACGCTGCATACCTATGGTTTTCCCTTGTAATGTATATACAAATTGT
>CAIXLI010000223.1 GCA_903920205.1 uncultured Pseudomonadota bacterium | reverse complement strand
CCGCTTGCCTCCCTTTAACTTAAGCCTGTGACCCGCCAGACTCACTCGGTACGGCTAGGCAGTTACGGCTAATGACGGCTTTTTTTCGTCCCACTGGACGACCGCGGCTGCGCTCGTATGCGGCTACAATTTCTGGTGCCATCTCACGCGCAGGCCGCGCCTTGCGGAAATCGGCCGCAGTCCATTCTGGATTTTCGTTATCGACCATTCTTGCATCAATTTTTGTACGCTTTTTCATGTATTCTCTCCTCCCGTTCGTTGGCTCGACGCAAACTGATAATACGAATACATTCGTGACGTATCGTATAAACTAAAACGTAGAGCTTGCCTAAAATATGCCCCATAGCTTGAAATCTACGCTCTCCATAATTTTGCCGTGTATCCTCAACGATAAGACTTGTTGTCCATTCAAAATTCTCGGCATAACCAAACGCAATACCTCGTTCTTTGATGTTGCGTTCATTTTTGACTTCGTCCCATTCGTACTTCGTGGTATTTATTATATGTATAAATAATACACAAGTCAATCAAAAGTGCCCATACCATTATTGGCATAAGCAAATATCAACTTGAAATTACTGAGTAAAATTCGTGGTGGGCGATGGGAGGCTCGAACTCCCGACCCGGTGATTAAGAGTCACCTGCTCTACCAACTGAGCTAATCGCCCTCACCAAAATGCTTTCCGAATCTTTCGCGTATCGGAAGCGCAGGGAAGGGGGTCTCGATAAAACAAAAAGAGGGGGAAGTCCAGTATTTGTTATCGTTTTTCTGTATTATTTTCAAATGACTGGGGGCAGAGCCCCCTTCGAGAGTGGATGGAGTAAAAAGCTTCGCCACCGCTCAACAAAAAAGGCGAGACCCGTAAAGGCCTCGCCCGTTTTTTGCAGTCTTTACTCAGTCAGTCAGGCGGCCTTCTTTTCGCGTTCCTTGGTCAGAACGGTTTCCAGCTTTTGCGTTGCCTTGTCTTGATCGATCTTCTCTACTGCAGCCAATTCACGCGCCAAACGTTCCAGCGCGGCCTGATAGATCTGACGTTCGCTGTAGGATTGTTCCGGCTGATCCGAACCGCGATGCAAATCGCGCACGACTTCCGCAATCGATACGGGGTCGCCCGAGTTGATCTTTGATTCATATTCCTGAGCGCGACGGCTCCACATTACGCGACGGATCTTAGAGCGCCCTTGAAGGGTCGAAAGGGCTTCCTTGATACGGTCGCGCGACGACAGACGGCGCAGACCTGAAGTTTTCGCCTTGGATACGGGGACTTTCAGTCGCATGCGATCTTGTTCGAACGAAATCGAATACAACATAACGTCCTGACCGGAGACAGAGAACGCGTCAACGCCCTCAATACGACCAACGCCATGCGCGGGGTAAACGACAAAATCGCCCTTTTTGAATTCAAGCTTCTCGGCCATGCTCAACCCTCTTTTTGCTGCAAAAAATTAACTATGCACTTCTGGCACATCATCGTGACGAAAGAGAGGCGAACAACGAAACGGGAACGAAATAAATCTTAACCCCCGTTTTGGGTTGTAAGAAACCCCTTATCTTGTCACGGCAATCGCCCAGCGCCACATTATGTATACCATTTATTAGGGATTATTACAAAACTTTCATGCATAAATATGCACTTCTCGTTGAATATCAACGAGATAGCCGTTTTCGAATCACCCGATTCTTAACCATAATCACCAATTCGCGGCAATCAAGGGTTGTATTTCTTGTTATTCGCCGGGCTTTTCGCTGAAATATTTAGCAAATTTGTCTGGTGTATCCTTCCACGCATCGGCATCGGCGGGCGGAGCCTTCTTGCGGGTAATATTCGGCCATTTCGCGGCATATTCGCGGTTCATCTCCAGCCACTTCTCGGCCTGAGAATCCGTATCCGAAACGATAGCCGCCGCCGGACATTCCGGTTCGCATACGCCGCAATCGATACATTCGTCGGGGCTGATGACGAGGATATTTTCCCCTTCGTAAAAGCAATCGACGGGGCAGACTTCCACGCAATCCATATACTTACAACGGATGCAGGCTTCGGTAACGACATAAGGCATAATACAAGGCTCCCTTAAGAATAGGCGCGTATCTTCAGCGAGAGGGTATAAGCAAGGATTGTCTTTCTGGCAAGAGGCGTGACAAGATGTCGTCGTTGTCGTTAAACAAGAAGAAGTAATCCGTTGACGTCAACGCCGGAAGTCTTTAAGAGCGTTACGCGCCTTTCAAAAAGAGCGTTTAAGCGCGCCGTTGTAGCTCAGGGGTAGAGCAGGGCTTTCGTAAAGCCAAGGTCGGGGGTTCAATTCCCTCCAACGGCACCACTATCTGGCTTCAAGAGCGTCCCCCATCACCGACTCAGTTCGCAATGGAAGATAAGCCCTCTCTCGTTGAGTCCCCTTCGGGAATGAAGGCGCTTTTTGTCCTTTTCTTTTTTTCTGGCTTTCCCGCGCTTATCTATCAACTTGTGTGGCAAAGAGCTCTATTCCGCATTCTGGGCGTGAATATCGAGTCGGTCACAATCACCGTCACAGCCTTCATGTTGGGGCTAGGCCTTGGCAGCCTTGCGGGCGGACTCCTTTCCCGCAAACAGCGCCTTCCTCCCTTGCTTATTCTGGGGCTGATTGAGGCCGTTACGGGAATTTTCGGCTATTTCTCGATGGATATTTTCCAAAAGGTCGGAACGCTCGTCTTGGGACAGCCCTTGCCAGTCACCGCCGCCGTGACTTTGGCCCTCGTCCTGATCCCGACCTTGCTGATGGGGGCGACGCTACCGCTTCTTGTGGCGCATTTGGTTCGGCGTTTGGCGGGCGTAGGTGACGCTGTCGGGCAACTTTATTACGTCAACACCTTGGGGGCTGGCACCGTATGCCTTTTGGCATCGCTAGTATTGTTTCCCTTTTTGGGCATGCAAAAATCCGTTGATGTAGCGGTGGCCATCAACGCCGTGATAGCCCTCAGCGCCTTGCTGGTTTATCTTAAAGAAAAGAAAAAACGCGTCCCTGCGCCAAGCGCGGAGCAGGGGACATCCTCCAAAGTTTTCCCCATCCTCCGCATGCCGCCAACCCTCGCCTTGGCTTTTGGAAGCGGTTTTGTCTCCTTGTCCTACGAGATTTTCTTTTTTCGCATTGTTTCCTACATAAGCGGCGGTCGCCCCACAGACTTCACCTTCACGCTATGCGCCTTGCTCGTCGGTCTTGCCTCAGGGGCTAGGCTCAGCGCGGAAAGCTGCCGCAAATCCTCCAATGTCGGAAAGCAAGCGTTATGGGGCTTGTTGATGGCGAACATCCTTGGCGCGGCCTTTTTGCCTGTCCTAGCCCATGTTACCATACTGAAAACCCACATTGCCGTCATTGCTATGCTCATGATCTATATGATGGCGCGTGGTTGGGGCCGCTTATTGCCGAGTTTGGCACAGTTAGGTGTGGCCTCCGACGGACAAGCGGGCTTGCGAACCTCGTGGCTTTATCTGGCAAATATTCTGGGCGCGGCGACCGGCAGCATTCTGACAGGCTTCATTCTGATGGACAGAATAGGCCTCATCGATCTCTCCCGCGCACTGGTTATCGCCGGACTTTCTTGCGCCATCCTGTTGGCCTGGGCGCTTCCTTTATCGCGCCGCGATTGGCTTAAACAAATTGTATGGGCCGGAGCACTAGGTCTTCTGGCAATCGCCGTGCTCCCGTCGCTCTCCTCCGGAGTCTTGGAAAGTCTATTGTGGAAGGGCGAGCGTGACGTGTCCATCCCCTTTGCCCGCATAGTCGAAAATCGCAGCGGTATCGTGACGGTTGATAAAGATTCCTCCGTTTTCGGTCACGGCGCTTATGACGGCGTTTTCAGCACCTCTCTCGTCAACGACCGCAATGGCGCGTTGAGGCCCTATGCCCTAAGCCTCTATAACCCCGCGCCGCATCGCGTTCTGGAAATTGGCTTAGCGACAGGATCATGGGCGCAGATTATCGTGAATAATCCAAACGTCGAAAGCCTGACGATTGTCGAAATCAACCCGGGCTATCTGAAACTCATCGCCGAACGTCCCGAAGTCGCCTCTCTTCTCACCAATCCCAAAGTCACGATTGTTATCGACGACGGGCGGCGTTGGCTTCGCCTGCACCCTGAACAGAAATTCGACGCGATCATCTCAAACACGACTTTTAATTTCAGAGCCAATGTCAGCAACCTTCTCTCAAAGGAATTTCTAGAGATCATCAAGCAGCACCTAAACCCCGAAGGCACCTTCTTCTACAACACGACCGATTCAGAGCGTGTCCAGCGTACAGGTTGCGCTGCCTTCCCCTATGGAGCCCGCTTTCTGAATCACCTGATAGTTTCCATGCGTCCGCTGGCATGGAATATCCCGCGCTGGAAACAGTCTCTGATAGACACCCGTATCGACGGTAGCCCCGTCCTCGACCCCACGCGTCCGGAAGATCAAGCCTTCCTCAATAAACTCGACACGATCATGACCGCCCTTTATCAGGACCACGGAAAACTCATCGAACCCTGCGCCGAAATCCTCTCCCGTACCCCCACCTCCACCCTCGCCCCCATTACGGATGACAACATGGGCACCGAATGGGCGCTAACAGGAAATAAGTAGAATACCCCCTTGAGGGACGAGTCGTTTCATGATGCCGTTGGTATAAAAAGTTTGCCGCTTGTCTTCCCCCCAAACAAAACATTGACCCCCATAAATTTTTTCTGCATCTTTGACCCCACAGACAGACTCAACCGTCCGTCCAGTCATTTTCGGTTTGAAAAACGGGGAAATCGCGCATGGGATGCTTCCGATTTGCTGGTCTTTCTTCTCTTCTTCTTATAACCGCCTGCGCAACGCCGGACGCACACGGGGTTACGCGCGGTGCTCCCTGCGATAAAATCGGGCAGACATCCTATGACGACAAAGGCGCGATTTTTATCTGCGCCGAAGCCCCGACGGGGGATTGCAAAACGCGCGGCGTCTGGGGCCTGATCGGAATTGATCAACCGATTTCAGGCGTAACGACGCCCAACACCGAATGCCCCAAACTCGGCGAACTGACCCGAGCCAAGGATGGCTCGATCCTCGTTTGCGCAGAAGACCCCACGGACACGACACCAAACAACAAAACGGAAGACAATCATGCCCACCAATAACCCCCGCTTTCTTCGTTCCCTCTCCGGCGCACTGACGGCGGTTACCCTTGCCTGTTTGCTGCCCCTGCAAGCCCAAGCCCAGACCTGGCACAAAGTGGCCTTCTCCGCAGGTGGTCAGCAATGCACAACGACCATCACCACAAATAAAACCTTGGTCGCCGCCTACGCAATGACGTTTTTTTATGACGGGACCTATGGCGGCACGGGCGGTCAGGGCGGAGAAGGCGCCAGCGGCGGACAAGGTGGTGGCGGCGGCGGCGGTGGGGGTGGTGGGTATTCCTATGTTGGAAAGGTAGGGCTGGCGGGAGCGTCAGGCAGTGCGGGCAACGCGGGTAGCGCGGGATCGGCAGGCACCGAGACCGTTATCTATGTCAATGGTTCTGCCGTGGCCACGGCATCGGGAACGGCAGGCACTTCTGGGACAGCAGGCGGCGCAGGAGGCGCAGGAGGCGCAGGAGGAACAGCAGGGGCAATACGCGGAACTGGTGGCACAGGGACAACAGGAACGCTTGGTTCCGCTGCTGCCACAGCCTCTGCGCCCGCGACACCCACCCCTATAACAGGGTCTTTCTCCGTATCGCCAGGACAAACGGTGCAGCTCGTCATGGGGCTTGGTGGCTCGGGCGGCTCTGGTGGCGCGTCGTCGTCAATGGGCGGCGCAGGCGGCGGCGGCGGCGGCGGTGGAAGCGGCAACACCAGCAACAATCAAGCCACTGGCGGCAGCAACGGATTGGGGGGCATAGGGGGGGCGACTGGTACCGGTTACTATGCTGGTGCAAATGGGGGGACAGGAAGCGGTCACATGGGAGGCGGCGGTGGCGGTGGCGGTGCTTCTTTTTGGGCTAGTATGCAAGGTGGGGCAGGCGCAAATTATTACTCGACCGTTTACGGTGGCGGTGGAGGCGGTGGTGCTGGTCAGACTGGCGATGGTGGCGTGGGTGCGGGTAATACCGGAGGCGTTGGCGGTACAACTGGTGGTGGCATTGGTGGCTCTGGTTCCCCATCTACTGGATATGGCGGTGGCGGCGGTACTCAAGGTACTAATTCATTCGCTGCCGGCGGCGGGGGAAGCGGCGGAAATGCAGGGGCCAATGGATCTACAGGATCGTCAGGTACAGGTGGCGCTGACGGTTCTGTTACCCTTAACTACACTTCGCCTAATTGCTTTTGGTGAACACCATGCATAAAAAAAATCTTTTTTCTTGCGTCAAACTAGCAATTGTTCTTGCGGCGGTGGTTTTGATTCCGTCATCCTTGCGGGCCGAAACTGCACCGGTGCCCATTGTCGGTACCGATGCGAACGCGCTGGTGCGGCTTGAAGTTATTATCGCAAGTCTTGCTTCTCCCCCCAAACAGGAAAAACAGAAAAGCAGCGAGGAGGAGGGGAT
>CAIXLI010000222.1 GCA_903920205.1 uncultured Pseudomonadota bacterium | reverse complement strand
GAAAGGAAAGTGATAGATTACGAAATCGACCAACTGGCGGCATAGCCAGGGAAACTTAACCGGCGAGACTCCACCTTAAGTCCGTCCGATTCCTGTCCAACCAACGGGGTCCACCTCACATTTCCCCGTCGGTTTTGCCGCAAACGGCTTTTGTTTCATTAACCAACCACGCAAAATGTACAGCCTCTGAAAGTATTTAACTGCGGATATTATCAACGTAGGGATGGAAATGTCCCCCGAAGTCTGAGAGTTGATCGATACGCTGTGGCGGAAGATTCTTTCCCTTTACGACGCCATCGTTAAAGTGCGGCTTGGGAGTTACAACGATTGCGCCTTGAAGCCTGAAGCTGATGGCATTATCAGCGTCGAACAAATCCACACTGGCTCCGAAGAAAAGGTAAAATTATTAGAGATGCACGAATTGGCAAATCAGGATGGGCGGGACTGGGGCTTGCTTTATCACGACGCCTATGTCGAGCGGGCGTCTGCAAAACAAGAGACCGGAACAAGCATAAAACGATCATTTACCCTTCGCCAATACAGAACAATGGCAAGCAGCGGCCCCTCATAGACAAGGTTGTTTTTCGATAAAGCGGAGACATTTATTGCTAATTTTTTTATAACGCTGTCAATAAGCTCCTTAGGAATCCTCGGTTTTTTTTGCGCAAAAAATAGAAGCGGCTTCTTATAATTAAACATTCCCCGGCAATAGACTCTATAGGGTGTGGAGGCTTGTTCCTCGCCCCTTTTGCGCGGAAAAGTCGCGCAACGACCTTTTTATCGTTTGCTGAGCCAGATTTGGGATCTCCGAGTCGGCGGCGTAGGGGTGACCGTCTGCGGTTAAAACGAGTTTTTTATAGAAATCTGAGGGGATTTCTTCTGATCCTGTATCGCCTGCTTGCTCCATCTTCTGCGCGAGGCTCAGATATATCGCAACGTACATTTTTGCCACCGGAGCTTCATAAAAAGCACGCAAAGCGTTTTCGGTGGCGCGATCTAAGATGTCGCGGCGAAGAGGCTCGTTGGTAGGCGCATGCTCCATGACGGCGCTAAAAGCCTTAACGAGGGGTGCAGAAGCCGAGTCTTTGGTTGGAAAAAGCAAAATGCTTTCACGCCAAAATTTATCCGGTATTGTCCAAAGGACACGAAGCGCATAAGCCATGGCATCGGCTTCCAACGCCAATGACATTTCGACAGAAGTGGCGGGTGTTTGTTTGTATGTCGGGGCAAGCTTAGCCAGTTCCTGTTCTGCGTGGCGCAGTTCGTGGGCAAGAAAAGCGGCATTGCGTGCATCGCTATTGCTGGCAGGGACGGCAACGGTATGGGATTCGTTCCAATAGGCACCGGTTTCCATGTCAACGGAGGAGGGAATATAGCTTTTCGTTGCCTGGTATCCATCAGATAAGGTGTCGTGCTCGAACATCCAGAACGTGGGCAGAGATTTAAGATTATTGCGGAACCCAAATTCAGGGCTGGAGGATAAGACTCCCACTGCGCCCGCCATGCGCTGTTGCCAAGGACTGACGGGTTTTTGACCCTGCCATAAAACGTAATCGTGAAGATGTGGCGCTTTCTGGATTAAATAACGAAAAGCATAAGGCGTAGGACTTGTGAGACAGGCAGCAAAGATTTCACGCGATGCCGAAGCATCGGGCTGTGGCGAAGCGTTTTCTTTGTCCTCGACAAGCTTAGGCTCCCATGTCGCGGGACGGAAAAATTCCTGTGCTTGTCTGAATATGTTTTTCAAGGAGGACATTAATAATACCTGCTTACATTACAGGTCGTGGTGCGCTCTGGATCGCGCTCCATCGCACGCTTCCGATTCCACTCTTTGTTGAGGGGTTTCTTCTACAATAACCTCTTTGTTGATGCCGTATCTTAAAGCGCGGTCGGATTCGATTTCGCCATTTTGCCACACATGAACCAGCACTCTGTCGCCAATCGTATCATATTTTTTCAAAACGCAACGTGTCTCCTCGGGGACAACGCCACTAAACACATAGAGCATCCATAAGCTCGAGTCCACAAAGTGTGTTTCCCGAAGATCTGAGATTTGCTTACCGTTCAGCATCTCTTTGGCGGCCTTATTAAAAAGGCGATCATATACTGCGGGGGCTGATGAAGGATGGGAAGGCATGATCGAAACTGACAACAATGAAAGGGCAAAGGCACCAAACATTGCGCTAAAAGATTTTTTGATTTTCTTTTTGTTAAGCGCCACATCGATCCCGTTACTCACATCAGACTGTTTAATCATGGCATAAAACGCGCAACGGATTGCAGTAAGCACCATAATAGCAGGAGATATACAACAGCCAGCGCCTACCCCGACGCCCAAAGCCGCTAGAGAAAGTTTGACAGCGAGGGGGCGGCTTTTGGTGCTGGTTTGTGCAGGTGAGGTCGCTCGCGCAAAGACGTTTTGCGCGGCGGTTAGAAAACGCCTGAGGAGCGGCGGCTTGATGTGTTGGCGCAGCTCGCTGTTTTCCTTTTGTGCTTGTTCAAACTTTTTGGCGAGGTCATCACGTTCTTGGGCAAGGCCATCCCGCTCTTGAGCGACAGAGGCATGCTGCTGTGTTAGGCTAATAAGATTCAGGGTGTTGAGAATCTGTCCGAATATCGGCTTTTCTCCGCCAAACTTTCGCGCCTTACTTAAGGCTACATAGCGCGTATCGTCGGCATCATCCAATTTGCGGAGAATGGCCGACAGTTTTGAGGGGAAGAGAACATCGTTCTGTTCGAGCTGATCGACAATGGCATAAAAGCCTAGTTCGTTTTCTTTGAACAGTTGTTGCAGTTTGTCCAAGGCCTCTTTGGCTTTTTTCTCATCCGTGTGATCGAGGGTGAGGAGGAGGTCGTTCAGTTGAGCTTCAAAATCAGACATCGCTTACGATCCTACAACTTTCGACGCCAGCAATAATTGATTATAGGTTATGTGCATTGGCTTGTTTTACGTTCTGTGCTCGTTTTGCCCCTGTTCGTTGTTCAAAAGCGTTGGCCACCCGAATGGCGTTACTGCCGTCTGTGTCAAGGCTTAAGGCAAGATCGAGCCCCTGCTTGCCGTCGTTCCATTCATGCACAAAAATCTGATCGCCGATGTGGTCGTACTTTTTGAGAGCACACCGAACGGTTTTCTGTTTATCAAGGGAGAACCATAATACGGATGGCTCCGTGTATGTTGCTTGGGCAATGGCTGTTGTTCGTATGGAGGTTGTGCCGTTGCTATTTTCTTGCAAATAGACAATCTTGTCTGCGGCCTCCATGCGGACGCGATTCTGCATGGAAGCGGGCGTGTCATAGGAAGCAAATTTATATTGAACATGTCCTGTAAGAAGGGCTGCGAGTCTGAACAGGGTAAACGCAGAGGCTGCCATACCGCCATATACGGCTGAGGCTTCGATATTATTCGATCTTCTCTTATTAAAAAGAACCGTCGCGGCTAACCCTAAAATCGGGGCGCATAACGGCGATGCGGCAGTTAAGGCAAACGCAGTCCAAAAAGCCGCTGTGGCCATACCCGTAGATATATATATGGGGCGACTAGAACGGTATGCCACGTTTTGTGCAGCATTTGAAAAGAGGTTCTGGATAGTGTCAATGAGCGACGGTTTGCGAAGCTTGTCGTTTTCTTTTGTAATCTTGTCGATTATCCGGGTGTCTTTCAAATGGGCTGCCGCAAGGTCGTCTCGCTCTTGAACAAGGGAGTCATGCTCTTGCGCTATAGAGATAAGGTTTAGGGAGGCTAACATCTGCTTAAAGATAGGTTTTTTCCCGCCAAACTCACGGAGTTTAAGGAAGAAGCCATCACGTTCAGGCCCAGGCGCATCCCCCAAGTGGCGAAAGAGCGCAGATAATCTGGGCGTAAATAGCACGTCGCCATTTTCTAGCGTCATGGCAATGGTGTTAAAATCAGAGCCATTGTCCTTGAGCAGCTTTTGCAAGCGGTCCAATGCCGCATAGGCAGTTCTTTCGTTCGGATTATCCAGCGTGGAAAAAAGTTCGCTAAATTGAGTTTCAAAATCAGACATAGTTATTATCCCATAGTTTTCAATGCCAATAATTTTTAATGATAGGCATAGACATTGGCTTGTTTCACATTCTGCGCTTGTTTTGCCTCGGTTCGTTGTTGGGGTGCGTAGGCCACACGGATGGAGTGATCGTTGTCTGTGTCGCGGCTTAAGACAAGGTTGCGCCCCTGTTTGCCATTGTTCCGTTCATGCACCAAAAGTTGATCGCTGGCATAATCGTATCTTGTGAGAACGCACCGAATGGTATTCTCTTTATCTTGAGTGAACAAAAAGATGGAAGGTTCCGTGTATGTTGCTTGGGCGATAGCTGTTGTTCGTACGGATGCCGTACCGTCTCTTTCTTCTTGCTTATAGACAATCTTGTGGGCTGCCTCCATGCGGACGCGATTCTGCATGGATGCGGGCGTGTCATAGTAAAACTGATTATATTGAACATGTCCTGTGAGAAGGGCTGCGAGTCTGAATATGGTGAAAGCAGAAGATGCCGTACCGCAAAATGCCGGGAAGCCCCCTTTATCCCTCGATGGGTCTCTGTGTTTAATAAAAGAAGCCGTGACTATTAATAAGTTCATAAGTAAGAGAACATAATTGTTGACGTGGCGAATCGGGTGTGATTCTCTGTGGGCATGAGAAAAGACGACGCCCGCAAACTTGATCATCAAACGCTGGAAGCGATGAGGGAACGCGCTGTCCGGCG
>CAIXLI010000221.1 GCA_903920205.1 uncultured Pseudomonadota bacterium | reverse complement strand
TCACATACCCTCGTTCCCGCTCCGTTCCGCTCATCCCCAACGCCCCTTCGCCCATCTGTCCCCCCTCCGGCTTCTCGCCTAAAAGAGGACATTTTAAACTTGCAGAAAGAGGACATTCTCATTTTGCGCTAACACTACTGAAACGCCGTCTCTGAAAAACCGCGCAATTTACGGCTATGCAGGGTTTCCGAGCCTGTTTCGCGCAACAATTCCATAGCCCGGATGCCTATATGAAGGTGCTGGCCGACTTGCTGATGGTAAAAGCGGTTTGCCATGCCGGGAAGCTTAATTTCGCCATGCAACGGGCGATCAGACACGCAAAGCAGGGTTCCATAGGGCACGCGATAGCGGAACCCGTTGGCAGCGATCACCGCCGACTCCATATCGAGGGCAATAGCGCGACTTTGGTTAAAACGCTCAACCAAGCTCGCATAGCCGCCAATCTCCCAATTGCGGTTGCCCGTGGTGACAATCGTGCCCGTACGCATGATGGATTTCAGATTATAGCCCGACAGCCCCGTCACACTCGCCACCGCGTTTTCCAGCGCGTGCTGCACTTCGGCTAGGTTTGGCACAGGAATCCACAGCGGCAATTCGCTGTCCAAAGCATGATCGTCGCGCACATAGCCATGCGCCAAAACATAATCGCCAAGCTTCTGGGAATCCCGCAACCCCGCGCAATGCCCCAGCATCATCCACGCATGAGGCCGAATAACGGCGACATGGTCGGAAATAGTTCGAGCATTGCTGGGCCCGACGCCGATATTGATAAGCGTGATGCCGCTGTGATCTTTCCCGACCAAATGATACGCTGGCATCTGCGGCAAACGCGCAAGCCTTTCGCCCTCGTCTGCCTGATCACTCAAATTGGCGTTATGCGTCGCATATCCGCCCGGCTCGACCAGCTTGGTATAAAAAGCGGAATCCTTGCCATTTTCCGTTTTAGCCATAAGCTCGCGCCCTCGGCGCATGAACTCATCGACATAAAATTGATAGTTTGTAAAAATCACGAAATTCTGAAAATCGACAGGATCGCTTCCTGTGTAATGACGCAAACGATGCAGCGAATAATCAACCCGCGGCGCCGTGAACATAGCCAGCGGATTTTCCTGCCCTTCCAAGAACGGATAAGTGCCGTTGGCAATGCTGTCTTCAATTCCGCGCAGATTGGGAAGATCAAAAACCTGACGCAGCAATGCAATGCGCTCGATATCCAATTGCCCTTCAACATACATACCGTCGTTAAAGGCAAAATGAATGGGAATAGGCGAAGAACTGACCCCTATTTCAAGAGGAACCCCATGATTTTCTATCAAAAGCCCAAATTGCTCTTTGTAATAAAACTCGAACAAATCCGGCCGCGTCAGCGTCGTGGCATAACGCCCGGGCTCCGGCACAAACCCAAAGGATAAACGTTTATCAATCAAAGGGGGCTTCGTCGTCGTCACCGCGACATAAGGATATGTGGCGGAAATGCGTCCGACAGGGGAAGCCCCCCGAGCCATCGCTTGGAACTGTTCGCGCAAATAGGCTGTATTCGCGTCATAAATCTCGCGAACCCGCGCCACGGCTTGCGCGGCATCGATGAAAAACAGCACCTCGTGCGGGGCGGTCGGCAGAAATGGCAACGTGGACATCGGCAAAACCTCTTTTGCTTATTCTCGCGTCAATTGATTAAGAAAGCTTTATCCTCCCACCAGCGCCTTGGCAAAATCCTCCGCTAAAAAGGGTTGTAAATCATCCCCTTGCTCGCCAATGCCGATAGCATAAATGGGCAATTTAAACCTATCCGCCAAAGCGACAATCACGCCGCCCTTGGCGGAACCGTCCAACTTGGTCACCACAAGTCCCGTCACCTTAGTCATAGCGCAAAAGGCCTCGACCTGCGCATGGGCGTTCTGCCCCGTCGTGGCGTCGAGCGTCAAGATCGTGGCATGGGGCGCAGAAGGATCGAGCTTCTTAATCACACGGACAACTTTTGCCAATTCCTGCATCAAATCGTTTTTGTTGTGCAACCGGCCAGCAGTATCGATCATCAGAACATCGCTTTGATCGGCACGAGATTCTTCAAAAGCGCGATAGGCCAGCGCAGCAGCATCACCGCCCTGTTCGCCCGCAATAACCTTAGCGCCAACCCGTTCGCCCCAAATCCCCAATTGGCTTATCGCGGCAGCGCGGAAAGTATCCCCCGCAGCAAGCGTGACCGATAATCCGTGATCGACATAGCTTTGCGCAAATTTCCCAATCGTAGTCGTCTTGCCCGTGCCATTAACGCCAACAACAAGAATAACGAAGGGCTTATGCAAAAAATCGATGTCCAAAGGCTTGGCGACAGGCTGCAAAATCGCGGCGATCTGTTCGGCAAGCGCTTGCTTCACTTCCTCATCGCCAACTTCTTTGCCAAAACGTGTTTTCCCAAATTCCGCGACCAGCCGCGCCGCCGTGGCTGGACCAAGATCGGCAGAGATCAGGGTCTCCTCCAACGCCAGCAACGCATCGGCATCCAGCTTGCGCTTGGTCAAAACGCCCGCAATGCCTTCGGTTAACTTAGCCGAACTGCGCTGTAACCCTGACCGCAAGCGCGACAGCCACCCCGATTTCTTGTCTTGTTCATCCATCACATTTTCCATCTTATTCTGCGTCATGCCCCAATCTCCGCCACGATCGCGTCATTCTCCATCCTCACGCACCGTGCGTCAACAATCCGTCCCACATCAGCCTCGCCGACCAGCTTTATCTTAGCGAAATGCGGCGTACAGCCAATCCCGTTGTTCTCAACCATAACTTTGACCGTCGAACCGATCAGCGATTCATGATGCCGCCTTGCCACTTTTTCGCCCAACACCCGCAAAATCTCTGCACGTTCCTTACGAAGACTTCCATGAACTTGCGGCATTTTTGCGGCTGGCGTTCCCTGACGCGAAGAATAGGGAAACACATGCAACCATGTCAGCCCACATTGTTCGACAAGATCGCGGGTCTGCGCGAACATCGCCTCGCTTTCGGTTGGAAAACCAGCAATAATATCCGCGCCAAACACAATATCAGGCCGCGCCTTCCGCGCCCGTTCGCACAAGCGGAAAACATCGTCGCGGGAATGGCGACGCTTCATGCGCTTGAGGATCATATCGTCGCCCGCCTGCAAACTAAGATGCAGATGCGGCATCAAACGCGGTTCTTCCGCGATCAACTCCCACAAATCCTCATCCAAACCAGCGGGATCAAGAGACGACAAACGCAAACGAGGCAACTCCGGCACTTGCGCCAAAACATGCCGCACCATAAATCCCAATGTCGGCTCCCCGGGCAAATCACGCCCATAGGAAGCGATATCAACGCCCGTTAAAACGATTTCGTTAAATCCCTCGGCGACAAGCCCGCGCACTTGCTCCGCCACATCCTCGAACGACAAAGACCGCGACGCACCACGCCCAAAGGGGATAATGCAAAAGGTACAACGATTATCACACCCGTTTTGTACTTGAACAAAAGCGCGCTGCATCGCCTCCACGCCACTCTTTCGCGGGGCGGCATGCTGTAGGGAATTTAAAATCTCCCCTGCCCCCGAATTTTCTCTCAGCGCAACAAAACTCTCCGCCTTCAATTTCACATCATTACCGATAACATGATCAACCTCATCCATCGACGCGTATTTTTGCGGATTAATCTGTGCGGCGCAGCCCGTCACAATAATTTTTGCCGAAGGATTTTCACGCCTTAAACGACGAAGAGCCTGCCCCGCCTGACGTTCAGCTTCGGCAGTAACAGCACAAGTATTGAGAATAAAAACGTCGCGCAAACCGGCATCTGCGGCATGGCGCTGCATCGCTTCGGACTCGGCAATGTTCAGGCGGCAACCAAAAGTCAGAACTTCAGGCGCGGCGTTCGTCATCGCCAAATCCCTCAGCCACTACGCCACTGAAGCTGAGAGAAGCGGGGCCGATCATCAAAACGTGATTATCATCGCGCCATTCAATGACAAGCTCGCCACCATCTAAAACTATCATAGCACGGCGGTCGCTCACCCCCCGACGCACAGCGGCGACCAAAGTCGCACACGCGCCAGAACCGCAAGCCTCGGTAATGCCCGTCCCGCGTTCCCAAACCCGCATGCGAATGCGATCCGACGCCAAAACTTGCGCGATTTCAATATTACAACGGTCGGGAAACATTGGATCAAGTTCAAGATGAGAGCCCGTTTCAGCCAAAGCCACCGCATCGACATCCGGTACAAAAAACACCGCATGAGGGTTACCCATGCTGACACAACAAGGCGCGAACAACCCGCCGGAAGCTATGGGCGCATGCAAAGTATCGACATCACGCGCCAAAGGAATTTCATTCCACGCCAAGCGCGGCTCTCCAAAATCGACCGCGATCAAACCTGATGGATCCTCCCACGCCGATAAAAGCCCGGATACCGTCTCAATCACGCACTTCTTGCGCCCAAGTTCTTTGAACATCAGACTTGCAATGCACCGCGTCGCATTGCCGCAAGCACCAAGAGTGCTACCGTCAGCATTATACATTTCCAAAAAAATGTCAGCGTCTGGCGATTTTGGCTTGCGCAGGAAAACGAATTGATCGCATCCGACCCCGCGCTTGCGGTTTGCCACAGCGCGCAGGAATTTCTCTGAAGGCGCAAAGCCGTTCACACGACCGTCAATGACGACAAAGTCGTTTCCAAGCCCATGCATTTTCAGAAAAGGCAAAAAACCGGCGATGTCTGTCGAGCCCGTCACTCTTTACCGCGCCACGCCCAAGGGTTGCCCGCTACTATTATGCTCGTCGATTTCTTCTTGCGTGAAGAAAGGGCTGGGCTGTTGCTGCGGGACAGGATTGCGCTGCTGCACCGTCGCCTCTGCCTGAGGCTGAGGTTCTGTAGGCTGCGCGTCCGTCGTAGGAGCGGGCGCAGGAGCGCCCCCTTGCGTATAATAATTCGCCGGAATTTCTGGCTGCTGATTAAACGCCACGACGGGTTCGCCGCGCGAACGTTGTTCCGCCGCAGTCGCTTCGTTGATCGCTTCGATGATGCGGAAATAATGTTCGGCATGCTGCAAATAATTTTCAGCCGCTACACGATCGCCGCCCGAAGCCGCATCACGCGCCAAAGCCTGATATTTTTCACAAACCTGCCACGCATTACCGCGTACACGCAAATCGCCGCAATTGCTGTCAAACGACTGATGCCTTAAAGAGGCGACAGAACGCGGACGATTATTCCCCATGGGATTTCCGCCGCCGCCGTTACCACCGTTGCTACCGCCGCCGCCGTTACCGCCATTGCTGCTTCCGCCATGATGGCGGCTGCGGGGACGCCTGCCGTTAGGACCTTGTCTCATTTTTATAACCGTTCCTGGTTGCGTTTATGTTGTTACGCCAGTGCCTGCTTGCCTTAGTCTTCTTTTTATTCGCAAGAGTGCCACTTTTCTTTTGTCTGAACGCCGCGTGACTTTTTCTCCGCGTTTTCGTTCACCATGAGGCGATCCTAATCTATCCACCGAACAACGTACAACTCTTTTTTTGGAAATAGGAAAATCAACATCTTTTGCTATATATGGGGAAGTTATTACCGAATCCCGCCCCCAGAATCTCATGCCAGACTATGCTCACGAAATCCACCTAGGCCGCCTCAAGGGCAAAATTATTTGCGGTGTCGACGAAGTTGGGCGCGGGCCCTTGGCGGGTCCGGTCGTCGCGGCGGCGGTCATTTTGCCCCAAGATTTTCCCAATGAGCTCAGTGCCAAAATCCGCGACAGTAAAAAAATGTCGGAAGCCGCACGCGAAAAAATCTACGAACCCCTGACGCGCCATTGCCGCTTTGCGATTGCAGAATGCGATGTCGCGGAAATAGACAGACTGAACATTCTGGGCGCCACCATGCTGGCAATGCAACACGCCGTAGCAGAACTAAATACGCCCCTCGACGCCGCCCTCATCGACGGCAACCGCGCACCAAAACTCGATTGCCCCGCAGTCACCCTCGTCAAAGGCGACGACAAATCTTTCTCCATTGCGGCAGCTTCCATCATCGCCAAAGTCCACCGCGACCGGCTTATGAAGACTCTAGCCAAGGATTTCCCCTTTTACGGCTGGGAACACAACGCCGGATACGGCACCGCCGAGCACATTGCGGCCCTGACACAACACGGCATCACCCAACACCACCGACTATCCTTCGCGCCCGTCAGTGCGGCAAGAACAAAGTCGACCTAATTTTTGAACCAACCAAAAGTCATTTTGGGTATGCCTTCCGCCTCTGCAGGAGCATCTCTCATCAATGACAATCGCCGGGCAATAAAACGTCCCAGCCAGGCGCTTTGGCCCCACCATTGACGTAAGCGCCAGCATTGCCCCAGGTACAAACTGCGTTAATACTGCCTGTGCCATGTGGGTTATTCGTCGCGCCGACCTTCCCCACAAAAGTGGTTGATGGTATAATAACTGTTTGTCCAAGAGACCCCGCAATTATAGGGTATTCCCCCTGACAAGCCACCGCGCCAGCATAAGACCACCCGGGACCCCACTGGGTAATAACGTGAAAGATATTACCAGAAGTTGGCGCAAGACACCCCGTAGCGTGGCAGGTATCTGACGCGTCGGACCAAGGCCCCCACGTCCCAACCCCGTTCGCGCAGGTATAATTCCGCTGTTGGGTATGAGTTCCTGTTGGGTATCTGTCTGGACATGCAACAGTTTGAGTTTCCGAAGTTGGTGTGCATGTCGGGGCCGCCACCGCGCAGCTTTGGTGCGAGAAATCTGTCCCGCCCGAGAGCGTGCCATTGTTACAGATACGGACCTGTGACTGACATTTGCTGCCAGAAGGCACGGTCGCCGCTGCATAGGCAGTAACCGAAGATCCACTGTTTATGGTTCCGCCCCAAGGCAAGTTGCACGGCGCAGCCGCTTGGACCGTACAGCTTTGTTTAGCATAGCTACCTGAGAGCGTGCCGTTGGTGCACGTACGTGTCTGAGACTGACAACTGCTACCATAGGGAACCGTCGCCGCCGCATAGGCTGCAACCGAAGAGCCGCTGCTAATGGTTCCGCCCCAAGGCAAGTTGCACGGAGCAACCGTTTGTGCCGTGCAGCTTTGGTACGAGAAATCCGCACCGCCCGAAAGCGTGCCGTCTGTGCAGGTACGGGTCTGCGACTGACATTTACTACCATTGGGAACGGTCGCCGCCGCATAGGCTGCAATCGAATTGCCACTGTTGATGGTTCCACCCCAAGGCAAGTTACACGGCGCAGGTGGCTGTACCGTGCATGTTTGGAAAGCGTAGCTGCCAGATAGCGTACTGCTGTTGCAACTGCGTGTTTCTGATTGACATGTGCCGCCATAAGGAACAGTCGAAGCCGCATAAGCGGTTACCGAACTGCCTCCGCTAATGCTGCCGCCCCAAGGCAGATTACATTTCGGCACCGTCGCGCAAAATTGATTGGTTCCCCCGCTGACGCCGGAGCAAACCCAATTCCAAGACCCATCGCTTCCCGCCGTCACCGCGCTAGCGTTACCCGAACTACACAGCCCCGTTGTAGGGGCCGCCGCATAAGACCCGCCATTTGCCGCGCCACACAATCCATTGATAGAAGGCGCATAAGATGTCGCGCAATTGGCAGGATTATTGTTCATATAGATGCCGCTCGTGACCGTGGGCACCCCCCAACTAAAGTTGGGCTGCGTCCCCACAGCCGAAAAAACCAATTGCTGGTCTTCGACGAAAGTAACGGTCACACATTTTTTGTTCCCCACATCATCCTTCGAACAATCTTCCCGCGTAAAAGTAAATTGCGCAGGACTTCCCCCAAGGATCGGAGAACCGACGATTGTCTGCGTGGTCGTGGGTGTGGCAGGATTAAGCACCAAAGAATACGAGTTCACGACAACCGGCAAAGTCGTATTGGCGACAGTAGGAACCGGAACATCAATCGAACTCGGCCATTGCGTGCCGCACGCTACATAAGCGGGAGATGCAACCGCCGTATAAATCCTCGGCGCTACGGCATAGCCGATCGTAACGCCCGACGGAGGCGCGCCCAAAAACGATGAAAATTCTCCTGCCGTTTTCTGCGGAACGAAAATGTCATTGCCGCTCGCGTTGTGCACAAATCTCGGACCAATGGTGGAGAAACTGTTGAAAAGGACATTATTAATCCCAGCATCAAAACGTATCCCCATGCTGTCCGTCGGCAAAGGAGCCTGCGTGTACCCCTCAACCTCATACTGACAAGCCGCGGCATCGCCTCCGCTTGTAGCAGCGCAGCTACCGGGATTCGACGCAGCCTGAGCTGGCGCAACAAAAGAACACAGGAACAATACTCCGCCACAAATCACGCCTGCGGTCATTTGCTTACAGTGTGTCATTTGCTTATCTCCTTAGTCTTCTGTTCAAGAAAAAACCTTTTACGAACAGCTCAATTGCATATCTGCGATGTAGTGCGCCAGCCAGTAACGCCGCCAACATTGGAACAAACAACGTTTATGCTGCCTGTGCCGTGAGGAGCGTTCCAAGAACCGACCTGACCAACAAAGGGTACTGACGGTACAAACGCTGTATCCCCGAGGGTTCCTTTCGGAAGCCATCCCTCGCAAGCCGCTCCAGAGGGTCCCCAAAACCCGGGTCCCCATCCGGATGGCAGCATATAATCGTCCCAGCATATCGTATACTTGCATGTATTCCCTACATCAAACCACCCGCCCCAGGTTCCGATGCCGCCAGAACATGTATAATTACGTTGCTGGATATGACTGCCGACGTATCCCGTCCCCGTACAAAGTTCTTGAGTCTGAGTTGCTGGCGTGCATGCAGGCGGCAGCACCGTACAGCTTTGGTGCGAGAAATCTACACCGCCCGAAAGCGTGCCATTATTACACGTACGCACCTGAGACTGACAACTGCTGCCATAGGGAACGGTCGCCGCCGCATAGGCAGTCACAGAATTCCCGCTGTTGATGGTTCCGCCCCATGGCAAATTGCACGCGGCAGGCGGTTGCACAGTACAAGTTTGGAAAGAGTAACTCCCCGAAAGCGTACCGCCGCTGCACGTACGAGTCTGGGACTGACACGTGCTGCCATAGGGAACGGTCGAGGCGGCATAAGCGGTCACCGAATTGCCTCCGCTGATATTCCCGCCCCAAGGCAGATTACATTTCGGCACCGTCGCGCAAAACTGATTGGTTCCACCGCTGACGCCGGAGCAAACCCAATTCCATGACCCCCCGCTTCCCGCTGTCACCGCGCTGGCGTTGCCTGAACTACACAACACCCCTGCGGTTGGAGCCGCCACATAAGCCCCACCATTCGCCGCGCCACACAATCCGTTAATAGAAGGAGCATAAGATGTCGCGCAATTGGCAGGATTATTGTTCATATAAATGCCGCTCGTAACCGAGTGCACTCCCCAACTAAAGCTTGGAATCGTCCCCGCAGCCGAAAAAACTAACTTCTGGTCTTCAATGAAAGTGACTGTCGTGCAGTTATTATGCCCCTCATTATCGGTCGAGCAATCTTGC
>CAIXLI010000220.1 GCA_903920205.1 uncultured Pseudomonadota bacterium | reverse complement strand
TTGGCTTTGTTTTAAAATATATTAGCCTACGGGGGTTTACTCTCTCGGCAAAAGGAACGCGGGCGCGGCGCATAAAAATCGTCGAAAGCCTTGCCGTCGATACGAAACGCCGCTTTGTGATTCTGCGCTGCGACGAGCGCGAACATTTGCTTTTATTGGGCGGGCAAGACGATATAGTTATTGAAGCGAATCTCCCCCCCGTCAAAAACACAAACCCATCATGACGCGCCTTTTGAATTTTTTTTCCTCCCCCCTTCCCTTCGCGTCATTCCGCAAAATTTTCTTGCGCGCCCTTTCTTGCGCGAAAGAAAATTTATGCGAAATCCCATTGGGTTTTCTTGCCGCAAAGAAACCCAATGGGATTCCGCATAAATTTGCATTTTTGCGGAATGACGGTGGGCATGGCGTGCGGCGTTTGTTTCTTTTTTTGACAAGCCTTCTTGCTTCCCTGTTCGTTGTCTTCGAGCATGGACAAGCTTGGGCGCAATCGATTAATTTCGACATGGGCGCAGGTGCCTCGACCACGGCGCATATCGTTCAAACCGTTTTGCTGATAACGATTTTGTCGCTAGCGCCGTCCATCCTCGTGATGGTCACAAGCTTTACGCGCATTATTGTCGTGCTGTCGTTTTTGCGCACCGCCTTGGGTACGCAGACGACTCCACCCAACATCGTGCTTATCAGCCTCGCGCTGTTTCTGACGATGTTTATTATGCAGCCGACTTTCGACGCAGCATGGGAAAGCGGCGTGCGCCCGTTGATGAACAATCAGATCGACGAAGAAACCGCCTTCCAACGCACGCTTGAGCCGTTTCAGGAATTTATGCTGAAACACACACGCCCAAAGGATTTGGATCTCTTCACGGAAATTGGCAAAGCCAACGAAGCCGCCCAAGCCGCGGCAAAAGCCGTGATCGCCGATAAAAACTCAACAGCCGCGCCGAAAAAGGACGCCGCGCCTAAAGCCGACGCGACAAAAAGCGATTCCACCAAAAGCGGTACCGCAGCAAAAACGGACGTTTCCATCCGCGCCTTGATCCCCGCTTTTATGATTTCGGAATTGCGGCGCGCTTTTGAGATCGGCTTTTTGCTTTTCCTGCCGTTCCTGATTATCGATATGGTCGTGGCGTCGATTTTAATGTCGATGGGCATGATGATGCTGCCGCCCTCGATCATCTCCCTGCCCTTCAAGATTATCTTCTTCGTGCTCGTGGACGGCTGGTATCTGATTTCAGGCAGCTTGATCCAAAGTTATGGCGGCGGGTAACCCCTTTATCTGCTCTTGTTCCGCTCCATGCTTGCCGGACTCTTGGGAGCGATAAAGCCTATCAACACACGATAATCCGGCCCTGCAGACAAAGTATTTTCCGTCAAAGGAATAAAGACATGCAGGGGTTCGTTAATTTCCACCACCTTATCCGCGCCTGAGAATTTGAACTGAGCCGTCACGATTTGGCGGTTCAGAACTACATCAGCAGGATCGACCACGGCAATGAAATAGGGAAAACCGACTTGATTGCCGCCAAGACGCGGGCCTCGCGCGGCAAGTTCCTGAACCGTAAAAGTAATGTCGATACCGATGCCCTTTTTGGCGTCCGAGCGATAGGCGCAATCTCCGGTAATTTTATTCAGCCGCGCTTTGGCAACCAATTGCGCCAAATCTGGTTTTTCGCCGCCGTAATCAAAAGTTTCATCCGCCTCTTTCAGAATAGCAACCTGAGGACAAATCATATTGTCCACCTTAAGCTCTGCCTTGGGCGGAGACGCTTCTTTAGGCGGCTCTGATTTTCCGCTGTCCGCACAAGCAGTCAACGCAAGCAGCGCGAAAAGAATGCTGATTTTCTTCATAGCAAAGCCTCCAGTTTTTTCGCGGCGAGGTCGATGATCGCGCTCGCTTCGTCGATTTGAGCATCAGTTATGATAAGAGGCGGCAACAAACGCACGACATTATCTCCCGCTTCGACCGCCAACAAGCCTTCTTCACGTAGCGCGGTCACGACAGCGCTGTTGGACGGAACGCAGACAAGCCCCTGCATCAACCCGCGTCCGCGCAAGCCGGAGAAAATTTTAGGATGCGCGGCAGCAATCTTTTCCAACACGCTTCTCAAATAATACCCTTTACGCGCAACGTCGTCTAAGAATCCCTTGGCGGTCATCACATCCAAAACAGCGATGCCGATTTCCGTCGCTTGCGGATTACCGCCATAGGTCGAGCCATGCGTGCCCTTGGTCATCCCCTGCGCCGCTTTAGCGGTGGCAAGGCATGCCCCGATGGGGAAGCCGTTGCCCAAAGCTTTGGCGATACACATAACGTCGGGAGTAACGCCCGATTCCTCATACGCGAAAAGTTTACCGGTGCGCCCCATACCGCATTGAACTTCGTCGAAGAAAAGCAGCAAGCCTTTTTCATCGCACAAGGCGCGTAACTGCTTCAAAAATTCTGGCGAGGCGACTTTCATCCCGCCTTCGCCGATCACAGGTTCAAACACAATCCCCGCTGTGGCGTCGGTAACAGCGGCGCGAACGGCGGCGATATCCTCCCATGCCACAAGATCGAACCCGTCGATCAAGGGGCCAAACCCGCCAACCATTTTTTCCGCTTTAGACGCGGCGATGGCCGTCATCGTGCGCCCATGAAAACAGCCTTGGAAACTTATAAT
The DNA here is from genome assembly GCA_903920205.1 of uncultured Pseudomonadota bacterium. Classification (GTDB taxonomy): domain Bacteria; phylum Pseudomonadota; class Alphaproteobacteria; order UBA9219; family UBA9219; genus CAIXLI01. Next base: position 1,929 of record CAIXLI010000220.1, on the reverse strand, counting down.
GCGGAAACGCTGCGGCTGGCCTATCGCGCTGAAATATTTGCGGATGGTTTTCACGCCGCATTCCCACGCTTCTGCCCCCGAATTTTGGAAAAAGACCGTATCGGCAAAGCTCAAATCGACCAAGCGTTGCGCCAGTCTTTCGCCGCTATGGGTTTTGAATATGTTCGACGCCGTCCACAAAATATCGGCTTGCTTTTTCAAAGCCGCGACGATCTGCGGATGGCAATGCCCGAGGCCGACCACCGCCATCCCCGCGACGAAATCCAGATACCGCCGACCTTTGTCGTCGAACAGATAAGCGCCATCACCGCGTTCGGCATAAAGATCAACGCGATTGTAAACAGGCATCAAAGCGGGAAAATCAGACATGAGTTAAGCCTTAAGTTTATAGCCGCTGTCGATCAGGGCATAAGTCGCCCCCAAAAGCGCAAGATTAACGACAAACATCACGAGAACTCCAATAAGCAAAGTTCCATCAGATACGCCAATAAAGCCATAGCGGAACCCGTCGATCATATAGAAAAACGGATTAAGATGGCACAGAAAACGCCAAGCCTCCGGCAGGTGATCGAGGGTATAGAAAGTCCCCGATAAAAAGGTCGCGGGCATGACGATAAAATTCTGCGCCGCCGCCATGTGGTCGAATCTTTCAGACCACACGCCACCGATAACCCCCATCAACGCCAACATCATCGCCCCAGCAACCGCATGATAGAGAACGAAGAAGACGCTGTGGATGCTAATATCGACAAAAAAAGAAAGACAGACGACTGAAGCCCCCCCCACCACAAGCCCCCGCGCAATGCCGCCGATGGCATAGCCGATGGTCAATTCAAACGCCGACAAAGGCGGCATCAAAACATCGACGATATTCCCCTGAACTTTAGAAATAACGATAGAACTAGAGGTATTCACAAAAGCGTTCTGTGCCATCGACATCATAATAAGGCCGGGAGCAAGAAACGTGAGATACGAAACGCCCCCAATGCTTCGCTGATCGCCACCCAGCGCAAAAGCGAACACAACAAAGAATAGTAAGGTCGTAACGACAGGCGCGATGATCGTCTGCGCATAAATCGTCAAAAAACGCCAAACCTCCTTATCGATCATCGTCCCCAAGCCCAACCAATTGACAGCGCCGATCGGTCGGGGGTGGAGGATGGGGATGGAAGAACTAACGCAAGAACCAGCAACAGACTCTACGCCCCCCCTCCCCTCAAGGGAGGGGGTAGGAGGTGGGGGAGTGCCGCCTGGAGAAATTTCAGGGATCATCAACCAAAGCCTCTCTTGCTGAACGCCCCCATCCCCGACCCCTTCCCTCGAGGGGAAGGGGAGTGTTACGGGTGTCGCGGCGACGTCCTATTAATCCTATCGCCCTTCCGCAGTCGGATCAACGCCTATGCACCAGCAGATAATCGCTTTATGCGCGTGGAGGCGGTTTTCGGCTTCGTCCCAAGCGGCGGATTGTGGGCCATCGAGTACGGCATCTGTCACCTCCTCGTTGCGATGGGCGGGAAGGCAATGCATAAAAATGGCATGCGGCGCGGCGCGTTTCATCAGAGCTTCGTCGACTTGATAGGGCGTCAACAATTGCTGTCTGACGCTGACATCGCTGTTATGCATTGACACCCAGCAATCGGTGAGGACAATATCGGCTCCTGTGGCAGCGGTAATGTCGGCTGTCACATTAATCTTGGCTCCCGCCTTTTGCATAGCGGCGAGCAAAGCGATAGGCGGCACGAATTCGGGAGGACAAATAATATCGAGCGTAAAACCGAAAATCGGCGCGGCATGCATCCAGCTCGTCAGCACGTTATTATCGCCGTCACCGAGCCATACGACTTTCTTGCCCGACAGGCTGCCCAAACGTTCTTCCGCCGTCATAAGATCGGCGATGACCTGCCCGGGATGCGAAAGATCGGTCAGCCC
>CAIXLI010000219.1 GCA_903920205.1 uncultured Pseudomonadota bacterium | reverse complement strand
GTCGAACGCGACGCCGCCGCCGCGCCCGTGCCCGCCGACATTCTCAAGGTCTACAGCCACATCCGTTCGCGCGGCAAGCCCGACGCCGTGGTGGCCGTCGTCAACAACCATTGCGGCGCCTGCCAGATCGCGCTATCGCCCGCGATGATCCTGGAGGTCGCCAAGCTCAAGACCCTGGCGACCTGCGAGAGCTGTCAGCGTATTCTGTACAAGCCGGAAACCGCCGCCGCCGCGGCGGTGTAAAGATTTCAGGGACGGCCGGGGGGTCGCTCGCCGCAAGGCGGGAGGAACTTCCGGACTCCGTCGAGCGCGACGCCCGTCGAAAGGCGGGGAGGCGGGGGCCATATCCCCCGTCGACGGAAAGTGGCACAGAAAGTCACCGCCCGCAAGGGTAAGGGTGAAAAGGTGGGGTAAGAGCCCACCGCGGGCCCCGCGAGGGTCCCGGCATAGCCAAACCCCGTCGGGAGCAAGGCAGTTGGGCGGAGCGCGCTGCTCGCGCAAGGACCGGCGCAAGCCGGTCACGGCCGCCCGGTGGCCGCATTAGAGAAATGACCTTCCAGGCCCGCAAGGGCTGGACAGAATCCGGGGTACAGGCCGTCCCTGTCCCTATAATAAGGAAGCGGGCGCTCGGTTACTCCGAGCGCCCGCTTTGCAATTACTTCTAATCCGAATGGAGCCGGCAATTACCGCCCATTTTATGGCCAAGCACCTAGGCTAAGCCCCCGGATGTTTGTGAGGTCCTTCTAATGGGATTTTACGAGTTTATTTCCCGAGGCACCTCTGGAAGACATCTCTCTTCTGATCTGCGCAAGTGCTTTTCGGCCAGCTTCTGTATTGACTTCATCAGCGATCCGGCTCCATCGGGATAAATCCTTATCGCATAGGCGCTGAGTTTCTCCGGGATCCATTGGCACTAGCGCCAATGGATTTAAACTGGGGGACTTCATGGCAATGACAATATTGAGATTATTGTCTAATCTAAACCCGCGGAATGTATCGCTAGCAACTCTGAAGAACAGATATCCGCTGTCATCCGGGAGTGTTTCCATTGCATAGTTTGCCGTGCCATCGTCTTCGTCATACGTCAAAGTGGCAAGTACGCTACCCAACCTGACGTTAAACGCTTTCGCGTACGGAGGATCCAAGCGAACTCCGTGGGTATATGACTCAGCGAGCAATTTTAGTTTCTCCTCCGAGAGTGGTCGTGTAGGCGTCTTCTGCGCAACCTGGATGACAGCAACTGCTGGAGGGGTCCCCGGTGCATCTGGCATATCAGCCCCTCGTGTTGACCATCCTTCCCTACGAACGGCCTCGATCAGTCTAGCCGGGTTGGGTGCTCCAGGAGGAGAGGCGAAAGATGGACTGGGGGCGGCGGATAGAACTGCGGATGTCAGCATGATCGAAACAGTGAACGAGAAGGCGAGGCTCTCTGGACGACGGTAACTCATGGAGATCTCCTTGTTCAATATTTACGCCTTAGTCGAATTATAGTCGAACTTTTTCCCGACCTCATGGGCTACAGGGTTAATTGAATTTCGGCAAAGGGCCTACCCTAATATGAATCTATTGGCCCCAAGGCATCTGGTGTATTTGTTCACTCCTGAACAACGTCTGCTGTCAACGAATCTGCAATAAGTCTGTCTTGACAGATTCCAGACCCGGGGCTACACTCCGGATATACCTGGAATATGTTGAAAACGGCCCTCGTCTTTTTATTGTCCTTGCCGGTTCTTTTGGGAGTTCCTCGGTCGGCGTCGGGGAAATTTGGAACTGGGAACGATGCTCAATCGGGAGAACCAATAGCTAATGCTAATGGTGAGAAAGTGTCTAATGCTCAAGGGGGCGCATCGTTGCCCATGCCGCAGGACACTGAAGCGAACCCTCCGGAGAAATTAGGACC
>CAIXLI010000218.1 GCA_903920205.1 uncultured Pseudomonadota bacterium | reverse complement strand
TTTTCAAGCAGAAGACGGCATACGAGATCTGAGCCAGTGACTGGAGTTCAGAGTGTGCTCTTCCGATCTGTCCCGTCGACCGCCCCATCTCTTTTCAGAATAATATTCCCTCGCCCTGAATCGTTCGGGCGAAACAATATCCTCCTTAGAATCGTCCCCGTCACGCCCCTTGCCATGCCCCCGTAGGTAGGGATTCGATTTCTTGCAGAGAAGCTCAACTTTTTCTTCCTTTCCTTCGAAGGGTTAAATGAAAATACCCTCAAACCGCGATAAAAATTCTTTGATAATTAATATAGTTTTAAGAAACCCAGGGTAGCATAATGAAACTTGTTGCTACCTAGGGTTATTCCTGCTTGGTTCAAAATAGAACTCTCATCGGGAGCTATGCGCATATGTCCATAAGATCCAACCCGAGATTTGCTAACGCCTGCATTCTCATCGTCGATGACGTCACTTTTACCCGACGACTTATCGCGGCGGCGTTGACGAAAGCGGGGTTTCGCAGAATAGAGTCCGCCGAGAACGGTGCCGAGGCGTTGCAAAAAACCTATGATCTTTGTCCCGATCTTGTGATCCTTGACTTGAACATGCCCAAGCTGGACGGCTTTGGTTATTGCGAGCTTGTCCGTGGCGACAAAAATTTACCCCGCATGCCGATCATCGTGCAAACGGGCGTCGAAGAACGCAAAGCGAGGCTTCGCGCTTTGTCCTGCGGCGCGGACGATTTCCTGACCAAGCCTTTGGATATGGACGAGCTGTCTTTGCGTATCTGCGTGCATGTCGACCGTTATTTCATGCTGCGCGACATGAAAGATATGTGCTCCTATCTGGAAATGGAAATCGAACAGACGCAGCTTTTGCGCCCCTATATCGAACAAGCGCAAGCGGCTCAATCGGGCACGGATCTTTTCGAAAAGCATCTTGATGTCATGAAGGAACTTATCGAAGTCTCGTCAACCTGATCGACTTTACCCTGCTAAAGCCGCATCGCTGATATGCATCTGCACGCGTTCATCGCCTTGCCATGCATCAATACGCAAATGTCCCGCCAGATGGATTCGTTCGCTTCTGCGTAGCAAAGCTTGACCAAGGTCGCTTTCCATGGCGCGGAACGCGATACCCTTCACGCGTTGTCCCCCTTGCATAAAAATAACGCTAACATGCTTCTCGCCCACAATGTCGGCGCGAATAATTTTGCAATCGGCAAGCGCAAAACGCGGCTCTGAATTGCCGGTGCCAAATGGCCCAAGCTTCTCGATCACACGGACAAAGGCTGGTTGCAACGCGACTCCCGCAACTATCCCGTCAAGCGTCAAGGTGGGCACAAGCGGTTCGGCTAACATTTGCTTGCCAATTCGTTCCGCCAGAAAATCGCGCAAGGCATCAACCTTGTCCCGCGCTACGGTAAACCCCGCCGCCATTTTGTGTCCGCCGCCGTTTATCAAAAGTCCCGCCTGCCGCGCCGCGATAATCTGCGCCCCCAGATCGACAGAGCCAATCGAGCGTCCCGATCCTTTACCGAGATCGCCTTCAAGCGCAATCACAAGCGCAGGATGTCGGAATTTGTCTTTCAAGCGCGACGCGACGATGCCGATAACGCCCGGGTGCCACTGTTCCGACGCGACGAAAGCCATCGGAAGATTTTCCGTCAGAACCATCTGCTCGGCTTCCACCAAAACGCGTGCCTCGATCTCGCGCCTTTCGGTATTCAGAGCATGAAGATGTTCTGCCAGAGATGACGCTTGATCAACGTCTGTTGTCGAAAGAAGTTTTGCCCCCGATGTGGCCTCACCAATGCGCCCTCCGGCATTGATGCGTGGGCCAAGCAAAAATCCTGCTGCATAAGCGTCCATTGTTTTAACGCCCGCCATTTGCGCAAGCGCTGCTATCCCTTGATTGCGGCGCTGTCCACCGATTTTTAATCCTTGCGCCACAAAACCGCGATTAAGCCCCGTCAATTTAACCACATCGCAAACAGTACCCAGCGCGACAAGATCAAGCCATTGCAGCAAATCCGGTTCCGCCCGCCCCGTACCATAAAAACCCGCCGCACGTAACGCGCGGTTAGCGGCGATCACAAAAAGATACGTCACGCCGACGGCGGCAAGATACCCATACGCTCCGCTCTCATCCAACCTGTTTGGATTGACGACGGCAAGGGCAGGGGGCAGGGAAGGTTCCGACGTATGATGATCTAGAACAATCACTTCCAAGCCCGCTCCTCGCGCTGCCGCCAAAGCATCATACGCCGTTGTTCCGCAATCGACGCAAACGACAAGAGTCACGCCTTCTTTCGCCAACAGACGCATCGCTTCCGCATTCGGCCCATAGCCTTCCGTCAGACGATCGGGAACATAAAGCCTCAGCGTTACGCCCAACGCTTGCACAAAGCGTAGCAAAAGCGCGGAGGACGTCGCGCCGTCAACATCGTAATCGCCAAACACCGCAATACTCTCGCCGCGCATAATGGCTTGAACAAAACGCGTCGCAGCTTTATCCATATCTTTAAAGCTGCTGGGGTCCGGCAACAAATCGCGCAATTTAGGGTCAAGAAAAAGAGCCGCATCATCCAACCCGATCCCGCGCGCGTTCAGGCAGCGGGCGATAACGTCTGACAACCCGTACCGTTGCGCCAAAGCCAGCGTTGCGCGTTCATCATAATCCCGCGCCAACCACCGTCGCCCCGTGCATGATTTTTCAATTCCGAGAAAGGTTTGCTGCGTCATGTTTTATATTAAGCCGGAGAAGCGATTTACTGAATCGCCAAGACAATACCGAGAACCGTAACTTCGACGACTTGTTGCAAGGTCCCCAGCAAAGCGCCGCTATAGCCCCTCAAATGGTTTGCCCCGATCAAAGCGACAATTAGTCCGGCAAGAGTTCCCGCAGTCAAAACCGTCGCCGCGTCTTCACCCAAAGCCGAATAGGCGATCACCACGCCGATTCCAAAAGCCAAAACAACGCGCAGGGCAGGGGGTTGTTGGAAATGTTCCGCCACGGGATCGCCGTCGATGGGGCGCAGCCACGCCGCCGCCACAACCATCAACGCCCGAGACCAGCTTGCCGAGACGATCAAAGTTTGAAAAACCAAAGCATTGTCGGCAAGGCTGGCAATCGCGCTGATTTTCAAAATTATAATCAGGATAATCGCCAGTGTACCATAGCGCACCGAGCGTTCATCCTTCAGCCAACCGACAGAAGCGTCCTTGTCAACGCTCTTGCCATAGGAGTCTACCAGATTGGCAAATTCTTCTTCGTGTAAAGCGCGAGTGATAAACAACATGGCGACAACGGCGGCGGTCGCCGTAATGATCCCCGGCATCCGCATGACGGTCGTCAGCCAATCGACGCCCGCGCCAATAAATCCGATCAAAGCGCCGATAACCGGAAACCACACCATCGAGCGGCGGATTAACCCAGATCTCAATTCGTCTTTAAAGGGAAGGCTAAAGCGTGTCAGATAATTGACTGCAACCGAAATCTCAGCCCACAAATTCTCCGGCGAAGGAGGTTTGACGGTAACGGCTGGTTTTTCGGTCGATTCGCTCATGATAGGGGCTTTATAGACCGCATCCAGACCAGCGGCAACGGCGCATATTGGGGGGGGGGGGGACAGAAAAATCCCTATTCTCCCATTTGCAGCAACCCCCCGCTGTTTTTCGCGCCTTTGAAGGCGCGGGTAAAGACAAAGGCAGCTCCGGCGAAATAAATAAGGTTAAGCACAAGCGCCACGCCCAAATAATCATACCGCGCCTGACCCGTTGCCAATTGCGCCTTCATGCTTTCAAAGACATAGGTGCCAGGGATAGCCCATGAAACGATCCGAAAGGCCTGCGGCAGAATGTCGACCGGATAATAAGGCGCCATAAAGGGGATTAACAGCCATGTGCTCATCCATCCCAACCACTCGGCGGCAAGACCGAACCGCAGCAACAATGAAACAACCAGCAACCCATACCACCACCCGTTTATGCAAAGCAAAATCACGTATGGCGGAAGGCTCCACCCAAACTTTAGAATCGAAAAATCGAACAGGTAATAAACGACGACGAAAGCAGGCGTCACCGAAATCAAACACCGCGTTGCGCTAAGGCCGACCAAGCCGCCGACATAATCGCGCAGGCGCAAAGGGCTTGCAAACAGATGCCCCAGATTGCGCGACCACACTTCCTCCAGATACATGACCAGCATCGCCATGACCGAGCGCGTAATAATCTCCACCAACAACACCCCGCCAAGAAACGAGTCCGCCAGAACATCCACGTGACCGAAGCGGCGAACAATGGAGAGGCTCACAAATCCGAACAAAGTCATATTCAAAATCGGCCAATACATCATCTCAGCCAGACGAGGCCACGACCCCATGTAAAGATAAACATGGCGTAGCCCCAAGCCAAGGATGCGGCGCAGCGGGGAGGGAAGCCTCGTCGTTTCGGTCTTAGCTGCGGGCGATGTCAAGGAACACCTCTTCTAAATTGTCGCGTTTAAAGCGGGCCAGCAGTTCGGCGGTCGAACCGCGTGCGACGATCCCGCCCTTCTTCATGACGATCACATCATCGCACATGCGCTGGACCTCATACATATTATGCGACGACATGAAAATGGTCGCGCCAGTTTCCTTCCGGTAATCCATCAACAAGCCACGCACCCAGTCTGCCGTATCGGGGTCGAGCGAGGCGGTAGGCTCGTCCAGCAACAGCAAGTGCGGATTGTTCAACAAAGACTTCGCCAGAGACGCGCGCGTGCGCTGTCCTGCGGAAAGCGAACCGTGACGGCTATCCAGCAAATCCCTTATCTGCAACCGCTCCGCCAATGCGCCAATGCGCTCTTTCACATTTGGAACGCCGTACAAATGCCCATAGACAGTCAAATTTTGGCGCACCGTCAAACGATTAGGCAAATCGACGTAAGGGGACGAGAAATTAATATAGGGAGCGATGGCATCCCGCGCCGTCCGCAAATCGTGCCCCAGCATCTCAATACTGCCCGATGTCGGCTCTAAAAGTCCTAGCAACATGCCCATCGTTGTGCTTTTTCCAGCGCCGTTGCCCCCCAGCAAAGCGGTAACGCTGCCTTCGTCAACCGAGAGCGAAAGACAGTCGACCGCAACAGTTTCGTTAAAAACTTTGCGTAAGTCTTTCGTGCATATAGATAATTTTTTGTCCGTCATAAGGGCGTGTGCTGTGATGTCTTGAGGGAAAGGGCATGATTATCCTTTCTCTTGCGTCATGCAAGTCATTAACGGATAGGCATTAACCCTACGTTCATTTCTTGACGATTTAATCGCAAGGTCTCACCAAGCCAAAAGGTCTGGATTGCCATGCCCATCACGCTTCGTTCTGTTTTGTTTTCATTCAAAAAGGCTCGCTCCTATCTGGCAGAAGTCCTTCTGTCTCTTCTAAGCGGGTATGGATTTTGGCGTGGAGCGCAAGAGCTTTTTTCCGCGAATGAATATCCTCAATTCGAACCTTTGTTCTTTCTGGTTTTTCTGGGCGTTGTACCATTGACGATTGTTGTTTTGATTAAGACTGCGCGAGTTTAA
>CAIXLI010000217.1 GCA_903920205.1 uncultured Pseudomonadota bacterium | reverse complement strand
GATCGCGGCCAGCGCTACCTTCGCCTTAAACGCCGCATTGTGCTTCTTTCGTGTCTTCGACATGTTTTTCCCTGTGTTTTCTACTTCTAAGGGCAAAACTTTCTCTTAGCCAGTGTCTCATTTTACGGGGCCAGCATAGTGTTGTGTCTCGACCTGCCTTTGGTGAAGGCGTGGTTGATGCAATAAATCATCCGACACTTTAGAATTATTCTATTGGCGATTTACTGGCGTCGCGTTTGGTTAATAAAATAATTTTGAAATTTAGAAAAATAAGTCTTGCTCTGAAAACATGAATCGTGTCTAACCCTCGCCCATAGGATACACAATAAAAAGGCGATTTCGATTTGTGCGCATCTCGGAAAGCCCGGAGTTGGAAGACGGTTAAGGCTTCTTGGTTTTAAACGTTAATCCGCCCGCTTCATTCTTTCTTTTTCTGGATCGGCCTAGCCGCGAGGACTGAGCATGTCTTCGTTCGGCACGGAAGATCCGTAAACCGAGATGGAGCTTGTTGTGTCTAAATCCAAACACCGCAAACGCGAGAAGCGTGTCCTGCGTCTTGTCGAAGACGCCCTAAACCGTGCTATAATTGACGGTTATCGCCCCTATAATCCTGCCGATCCTGATGTTCCTGACTCGGCTTGCACGGAGACAGAACGGCGCATTGGTCTACCCTCTGGTTTTATAGCCGATGCCATCTCTGCTGGAAAAATAACTCAGAATCTGTCGCTTTATAAATCAGAGGATCCTCACCAAGGGCTTATTGACGCCCTGCGTGGAGCTGGGATTGAAATCACTTCTGACGACAAAGCGCGCCGATATCTTCGTCGTCTTGTGGACGAAAACAAGCAATTAAAGAAAACGATTACCAGGATCGACCGCGAGCAGCTGACGATGGAGGAGGTTCGCACCAAGGTTTATGGCCTTCCAAGCCTTGTGCCCGTCGTGCCGAATTGGGTTATCTCGTCACACAAGAAGGCGGGAACGCCCGGCATTCCGATGACCTTATGGTCGGACTGGCATTACGGCGAGGTTGTAGAAGCCGGAGCCATGAGCGGCAAGAACGCTTTTAATCTAAAGATCGCTGACAAAAGGATCGAAACCCTTGTTGACCGCATTATCGACATTACTATACGGCATCAAGTTAATCCGCAATACTCGGGCATTATCGTTTGCTTTGGCGGCGATATGTTTTCTGGCGACGGGTTGCATGAAGAATTGACCGACACGAACGAGGCCAAAACGATTGGTCTTTTCATGCGGCTGCAAGGACGCCTGATCTGGGCGTTGGAACGGCTCGCGGATACGCATGGCCGGGTTTATGTCCCCTGCGATTTTGGCAATCACGGGCGCAATACAGTCGAGCATCGCTATAAACTTCGTGCAGAAACCAATTATGAGTTTCTGCTTTATAACCAGCTTGAACAATATTTCCGTAATAATCCCCGCTATGCGGACAAAGTGACATTTAACATCTCGCAAGGCGCGGGTGTTCATTTTACCGTGGGAGGGCATCGTTATTACCTGACCCACGGCGATTCTTTGGGTGTGAAAGGCGGCGACGGGATTATCGGCGCGATCGGCCCCATCAAGCGCGGCAGCATTAAAACAAGCGCCTCCGAAGAATCCATCGGTCACGGTTATGACACGATCCTAATGGGGCATTATCACCAGTACATTACCCTGCAAGGCATCATCGTCAACGGCACCTTAAAAGGATGGTGTGAATTTGCGCGAAACGCGATGCGTGCGCCTTATTCAAGGCCGACGCAGGCGCTCTGGTTCAATCATCCGGTATATGGCCCCAACCCGCTCCACAGAGTTGTTTTGGACAACAGATCCAATTCGCCAAGAACCCCGCCTAAACACGATGACTTCCCGACGACCCCACGCAACAAAAGGAGGACAAATGATCCGAAACTAAAACTCGTCGCCTGAGAAATACCCCTAATGCTTTTCTTATCAGAGTCGTTCTTAACCTGTTTTTTTGGAGAGTTCTTATGACTAACCTTCCTAACTTCGAAAGGCCGATTTCCGGTGAGTTTCGTAAGCTGATTGAAGATTATGGCAATGCTGGAATGAAAGTCATTCCCGTTGATGCGATTGGTAGCCCCAAGCATCTTAGGTCGCGGCTCGGACTTACCGATGAAGATTTTACCGTTTGCGCCTTTATGGGAAGCCGCGTCCCCAAGGGCATGGAGGGATTATCCACTATAGTTAGAGGGTATCCTCGACTGCTGGCGCAGCTCGACCAGCAGCATCATTTACAAATGCCGCGCCTTAGCGGCGGAGGAAACTGGAACCTTCTAAAGCCAAAAGAAAACGGGTTGATGGCACAATGGGCGCGTGGTGCTACGGAAAACGGACATCCCGCACATTTCGTCACGATGCAGGGATTGATTGAACTCGAAGGCTTGCCCCGCGCCCTTGGGGCTTCCGCCTTTCTCAAGCAATTGCCTGGCGAGGAGAGGATCGGCGAAAGAACGGACGGGCTGTTATGTGTCGGCGATATGTTTATCGTCTTTCCGGGCGGCTTGGGAACGACGACAGAAATGAGCGCCTTGTTCACCAATTCCTCGATCAGGCGCACGGTGAAGAGCAAGAAGGCCATTCTCTTCGATCCTATTTTTGAAGACCCGAAAACAGGTGAGGTTTCGAGATACTGGGAGCCCATCATAAAATTGCTCGTCCTGCAAAACCACGCGGGTCTTATCGGCGATGACACGATGAAGAACATCAATAATCATTGTGTAGTCTATCGCCCCGATAGCGGCCTGTCACCGAAACAGGTGACGCGGGAACTTCTTTCCCTGACTCTGGCGATCAGAGATCTTTCTCGGGAGGACAACCTGCACCCCGAGTTTAGAAAAACTTATAGTGTGCCTATATCCACAGGAAGCCATCTGGCTCGCGTGTTCCAAGATCATGAAGCCAACGGAACATGGGTCAACGATCTTGATTCTCTCATGAAACCGAGACTCCCCATCGCCAAAGCGGCGAGGCATATGCACAAGGAGCCAGCCTTGAATTGATTTCTTGCGCGACGATACCACACCCTTCTTAGAACCTATAACAGTGGAGATAATGATGACTGACCCTACAAACGGAAAAGCCTCTAATGGACACAACATCAATGGACACGCGGTACTTGAAAGCTTCTGCGCTGCAAACCTAGGGACGACACAACCAAAGAAGCGTCCTACACCGAAAGATTATGAGATAGATATTCGGAACATTGATATTGAGGAACTGAAGCGAAGCAGCTGCCTTGAACCTTTTATCACCCGCTCCACGTGCGATGCGGATCCAGACTTTATTCCTAGCGAAACGATCTATTTCAGGTCTCCCTCCGATAGAAAAATCGTTTCGATCCTGAAGAATAACCCGGATTACTTCAATAAAATTAGCGATAAAGTCAGCGGCGAAGTGACATTCGAAGCCGATACTTCTTCCGGCTCTCCACTGATTACAATTCATGGTCAACTTGACAAGATTGCCAAGGCCAGACATTTCCTTATACGATTTGCGGATACTGTTGCTGAACAGGGTTTCAAAAAACAGGGCGCCCTTAATCGTGCCCTGTCCTATGCCTTCGGAAACATCTCAAAAGACGAGATGTTGTCGACAAAAAGCATGGATACAGATTCCTTCAGCGCCGCTAAAATGACTATCAACATGTTCACGCCAAGAACCGAGAACCAGCGGCGTTATGTCGACCTGATGAAAGACGACTCTTATGATGCGGTCTTGACGCAAGGCCCAGGAGGCACGGGAAAAACCCGACTGTTCCTTCAGTTTGCCATGCAAAAAATCCGCGACCATTACATGGGGCTTCCCGGAGCAAACTTTAATAAGCTGATTTTATCTATTCCGCTTGTCACTGTCGGCGGCAATGACCTCGGCGCTATGCCAGGCGATTTGTCAAAAAAGACCGATGCTTGGTATTCAACCTACTATCGTCACCTTATCCGCATCCTTTCACCCATGGATGCCGACGGCAGAGAGGATTCCGACGCTGGCACTAAGGCGCTTGAATCCCTTCTAAAATCTAAAATTATTGAAATCCATCCGCTTGAACTTCTGCGCGGCAAAAGCTTTCCTAACGCTATTATAGCTTTGGACGAGGCGCAAAATGCTACAGATGAACAGCTTAAGACCTTTATGACGCGTGCGGAAGTTTCCTCGCGTTATTTTGTTTCAGGTGATCTGGAACAAAATGATCTGAAAGAAAAGAAACTTTCTGAACATGATAAATCTTATGCAGTGCCATCGACAGTTATGATCGACGACAAGGGCATCGTGTTTATTGAAATACACGGGCGTAAAATTGAACTCGGACTCCACATGGATCTCGGTCATTTTGTCATGAACACAACAAATCCCCACATTATCGAAGAGGTCTATCCTCGCAACGGTTTTGCCAAGAATCTTTTGTTGTACACCCCCTCCCCCAAAATCGCCTGCACGACTCTCGTTTTTGCGGATATTCAGAGAATAGGCGTGGCGTATGACATTCTTGTTTTAGACAGAGCTCTGCGTATTTCGAAAAATGCCGGAATGAGCTCGATTCCCACAGGAAGAGGTGGCGTAGATGCCTGTGCGATTTTGGAAGCAAGTGCCTTGACCGCGCCTCAAGCCAAAACACAGACAACATCTTTAAAGCTAAAAACATTAGAGCGGTAGTTTTCGTAGAAAAACCAAAATTAATAATGTTCAACCCTAGTCAGGAGAAAATACCATGACGACAGAGCCAAATAGAAACACAAAGATCGAGGACATAACCGGAGCACCTCTTGTTGAAGTGTTTATTGAAGTGAAACACTTATTGGAAGGGCGATTGGTTAGCCAAACAGAAAGAATTAAGTTTCCGCTTGATGAGTTGCCACAGAAGCAAAGTTCTAGAGTCCGTTGTTTGCAAAACCAGCTTCTGTCGATGACAAGACGCCCATATTTGGTTCAGCCTATAGTTCAATAAACGCAAAACATCGCGTTGCGCTTGCATCAACACACATTTTAAGAAGGCTTACCTATGACAACTAAACGATCAGGAATTAGCATTGAGGATATTAATGAAGCATTCAGAATTGTGGATGGCGAAGCCCCCCCCCCTTCATCAGGGGAGCTTCTCCGCCTGACTCTCGTGGCGGAATATATGCCGTGCAAGAAGAAAACATTTTATCGCGGGAATGGCGCAACATGCAGTCGCGTCGTACATGTTGATGTTCCGTCCAATGCGTCGAGCCCTGAACGAGCCAAAGCTATTTTTAAGGCTCAGGATCAAGTCGGCAAGATGGCACGTCTATGTCCTGCTTGTTCCGTGTCGCAACCATCATGACAAAGCCTTTACTTTCTACGCGCTTACAAAACGGCGTCCAACACAACAAGGAAAAACTGCGGGTTTATTTTTCCGTGGAGTCTTTGGCAGGGCTTGGGCATTTCAATCGTGCGGGGCTTTTGGTTGAGGCTATGCACGCCGCGGGCATGGAAGTTACCGTCGGCTCCGGCACTTTTGTCGACGAGGAACGGTTTTTTCCTCATGCGCGGCGCGTCGATCTTCCTACCTATATTCACCGCGACAAAAAAGAGCGGTTGACCTATTGGGATTATCAGACAGGGCAAAAGAAAGAGGTTTTGTCCGGCTTTGATATGCAAAAATGGAAGCAATCTCGGGCGCAAGCGCACCGCGAGATTGTGCGCGAGGTCAAACCTCATATCGTTATTGTTGAATTTTGGCCTTTCTCTCGCCGCAATTTAACGCATGAGGTCGAATCCATGCGCCATGAGGCCAAAAGACATAACGATAGGACGATGTTGATTTCTTCGGTTCGTGATGTCGTAAAAGGCGATGTGCGCGAGCTTAAAGGTAACAAAGTCGCCCGTCAGGGTATCAATGATGCTTCCATCATACAAAAACTTCGCAAAGTCGACGGCATCATCATTCACGGCGATCCGCGCCTTGTCGGGCTGGACAAATCGTTTACCGAACTGCGGCACATTGTCGATAAATCCTATTACAGCGGCTATGTCGTCGCGGCCATCCCCGAACGCGATGCGGCGATGCCTGATAACGAGCGTCCGGTTCTTGTCCATGTTGGCTCGGGTTCGAATGGAAAGGACTTCCTGATCGCGGCGGCAAAAGCATGGCAACACGCAAGCGAGGAATTAAGGAGCCGCACATGGCACTTTGTCACAGGCCCTCGCTTTCCTGACAGCGGATGGAAGAGCCTGACAACAATCGTGCGCGACCTTGGAAGAACGCATGTCTCGGAAGAAGGCGCCCCCTACCTGCCAGCACAAGGGCAAGAACCTCCGCGGTTTGTTATTGAGCGGTATCGGCAAGACCTTGTTCCGCTTATCGTCAATTCAGCCGTTTCAGTATCCTATGCGGGATACAATACGACCCAAGAAGTCTTGGCTTCGGGCGTTCACGCCCTTTTGGTGCCAAAATTGAAGTGTCGCACTGAAGGAGGCGTTTGGTTCGATCCAGAACAAGCCCACCGCCTCGACGTTCTGAACAGTGAAAATCTTGCTCATACACTGAAAGCCAAAGACGCGATAAAACCGCATAAACTGGCAACGGCGATTGACCGCGCCTATCAAACACTCCCCGCCAGCACCAAGCCTATCGATTTTAATGGGGCGTCAAAAACAGCGTCCTTGATCGAAAATTTGTATCATCTTCATTGTCACAAACCGCAGCCGGTAGAAAAACTTGCGTTTTCTGTGACGGCAAATATGTAAGGAAAAGGTAATCTGCGGGAGCCCTACAACCGTCACATCAATGCCGCGCAAGCATACGCAAACGGTCTATACCGACGGGTTCTTGGGCTTGCAGGGGGACGACCGCCCATCGGTGGGCTAAGGTTGAAGCGACTTTGTCAATTTGCGCCCATTCTCCTGCCGCACGTTGTTTTAATAGCGCCGATGTGGGGTGAGCGAGGGCAAGGCTGTTGTTGATGATCCATGCCCAGGGCTCGATCTTGGCGCGGCGGAGGTCGTTTTGAAGGTTGGCGGCTTCCAGAACCGGCGTCGTTTCCGCCAAGGTGACGATCAGGACTTTGGTTTGCCGCGAGTCTTGTAAACGCATCATAGGGGTTGTAGGCGGCTCTGCCCCCTTTTGCGTTTGTCGCGCAACCTCGCGGTGATAGGCGCCTGTCGCATCCAGCAACAAAAGCGTATGGCCTGTCGGTGCCGTGTCCATAATTACGAATTTTTGGTCGGCCTCGCGGATGAGGCGCGAAAAGGCTTGAAAGACGGCGATCTCCTCGGTACAGGGCGAACGGAGATCTTCTTCCAAAAGGGCGCGCCCGTCTTTGTCCAGAGCGCTGCCCTTAGTGTCCAGAACATGCTGGCGGTAACGCTCGGTTTCGACTTGGGGGTCGATGCGGCTGACGGTGAAATGCGGCAGCGTTCCCTCCAATGTTTCGGTTAAATGCGCTGCGGGGTCGGAGGTGGTGAGGTGAACAGCGTGGCCTCGGCTGGCGAGTTCAACGGCAATCGCCGCCGCCAGAGTCGTTTTTCCGACGCCGCCTTTGCCCATCAACATAATCAGGCCATGTCCGTCGCCGATTAAGCCATCGACCAGCGAGGCAAGGTCGGGGGATTGCGGGTGCGAGAGGATATCGGATTGCGTCGGCGCAAGAGGTGCATCGGATAATAACCCGCGCAGCATAGGTATGCCGACGAGGTTAAAGGATTTTAGGGGAACCTGATCGATGGGCAAAGATTGCAAGGTGGTTGGCATCGCCGCCAAGGTCGCCTGCTCTCGCCCCTCTATCGCCAAAGCCAGCGCGTCGCCTTGCGCGTCGGCATGGGACAGAACGCCGTTGACGACGAGATATTGCTGTTTGAAGCCTATTGCGGCAAGTTCTTCATGCGTACGGTTCGCTTCGCGCAGGGTAGAAGTTTGGGCGCGGGCGACAAGGATAAGCCTTGTCCTCGTGGGGTCGGATAATGCTTCGACGGCGGCTTTATACCGCGATTGCTGTTTTTCCAAACCTGCCAGAGGGCCGAGGCAGGAAGCATCACCTTGCGCGTTTTCCAAAAAACCGCTCCACGCGCCCGGGAGTTGCAGCAACCGAATGGTATGGCCTGTCGGCGCGGTATCGAAAACAATGTGGTCATAGGCATCGACAACCGAAGAGTCGGTCAGAAGCGCCGTAAATTCGTCAAAAGCCGCAACTTCGGTCGTACAGGCACCCGATAATTGTTCTTCGATTCCCTGCACGACGGCATCCGGCAATACGCCGCGTACGGGGGTAACGATTTTGTCGCGGTAGAGTTGTGCAGCGGCTTGCGGGTCTATTTCCAACGCCGAAAGACCGGGCACGGCATCGACTGTGGTTATAACGTTACCGATGGTCATCCCCAACACCTGCCCGACATTCGACGCAGGATCGGTGCTGACCAACAAAACCTTTTTTCCGGCATCGGCGAGGTAAAGTGCTGTGGCACAGGCCAGCGATGTTTTGCCTACGCCGCCTTTGCCGGTGAAAAACAGAAAAGAGGGCGGTTGATCGAAAAATTTCATCTCAGCAACACTTGCCGCCGCCGCAACAACATCCGCCTTCTTTTGTTTCCGGCGCAGCAGAGGCAAGCCCTGCCCAGCGCGACAACTCGGCACGTTGAGGATAGCGTCCGGCTAAAGCAATAGCGCCATCAACCAGAACAAGCGGCAAGCCTTCTTGCCCCGTACGTTGCAGAAAATCTTTCACCACGGCGTTAGCGGCAAATTCCATTGGTTGCTGCGCCAAATTAAAACGCTCAATCTTGCCGCCTTGACTTTTTAGCCAGATGACATCGGCGGAAAAATCAACCAGTTTTTGGTCGACTTCCGCGCCGCATACGCCGGAGCTGCAACACAAAGCGGGGTCGAAGATTTGGATGATGGGCATGGGGGATGATCCTTTCAGGCTTGAAGATTGGCAATTTTATCCGTGGCGGCTTTTAGCAAGTTCTTATCGTGCGAAATTTCTTCAAGCGGCAGGGCAAAAAATGCTTCAATACGCGCACGCAGAATACGATAGGCTTTCGTAAAGGCAGCGTCGATTTCTTCCTCGCTCCCCATGGCACGCACCGGATCATCGACGCCCCAGTGAACGCGAAGCGCAGAACCGAGATAAGCGGGACAGGTTTCTCCCGACGCGTTGTCGCATACAGTAATCACGATGTGTTGAACAAGTGTCAAATCATCCCACGATTGGCTTGACGCGCCATCGCTCGCAATTCCTTCTCGCACCAACAAAGCTAACGCACGAGGATGGACATATCCAACAGGATGGCTTCCGGCGCTTGTGGCATGCCAGCCCTTGGGAGCCAAATAATTAAAAACCGCTTCTCCTATTATGGAGCGGCAAGAGTTTCCGGTGCATAAAAACAAAACGTTCATGTTTTATGCCTTACGCCGCGCAAGACAGCGCCCTTTTGTCGCACAACAACAATCTTTCATCAAAAACTTTGCCAAAGCGTCGATCTGACCTTTGTGAGCGCGATAGATAATCTGTCGACTGTCGCGGCGCGAAACGACGAGCCCAGCATCTTGAAGAGCGCGAAGATGCGTCGAAAGCGTATTGGGCGGCACCGAAAGCTTCTCGGCCAACATCCCCGCAGGCAGGCCTTCCGGTTCGTGCGCGATCAGAACGCGGAAAGCTTCAAGCCGCGTTGTTTGAGCAAGCGCCCCAAAGGCGCGCATGGCGTTTGTTGAATCCATGTTTCGGGAAGTATAGAAGTGTTGTAATTGTGTCAAGCCGAATGTTTGCAAAACATCCCTTATTCAAAGAAAAAACTTCTTTGCTCTGCAATCGCTCAAGCAATTGCGACTAGACAGGATCCCAAGACATCATCCAAAACGGTGTTTCGGCACGGCACACCGATATTGGCAGCAAACTAATCCGACAAGACTACAAAACGCATTTTTGATGTCTTTGCACAATACGCCGCCCAAGAAATGAAGGGGCACGGCTGAAATATTCTATTTTGTTAAACCTATCACTCCCATCATAGTGTCCAAATCTGACTGCATCAAAATATGGCTCTTTATGATAAACAACCTTGTTTCCCTTTGCCTCTTTTTGAATCTTTTTCATCTCATCTGCAATCGAGCGAACTTCTGTAATTGCACGATCAATATACTTGGTTTCCCCCTCTATCTGATCACGGAAATCTTTTCTATTTTTAAGAGCCGTCTTTTCTTGACCAAGCCACTCAATAACTTGGTTGATCGAAAAGTCCTTTGTGTCGGCACCGATTTTTGCATTGCTTAGTGTTACATACCCACACTTTTTCTCATCACCATATTTTTCATCAACGCCAATATATTTAGAAGACCCAGCATAAAAAAACTCCAGCGTTAAGGCATAAGCTTTTCGTTTAATCCGAAGCCCGTTGTTGTGATACATGTCGTCAAGAGAACTGAAACTTCCTCTATGATCATCACCAGGCAAGATGATTGCATGCTCATGCCCGAAATACGATTTTTCTCCCCCCATAAAATCCCCTGAGGCAAACGAGGTTGCGAGTATATTTCCTCTTGATCCAAGGTAGTCAACCTGTTCTTTCTTCAGAATTACAACCGAACCGGTTGTTGCAATGCGACGTTTTATTTTTTTTGATGCGTTTACAACGATCCGTTGTTTCGCAAACGGAAGCCTCCGTGCGAGTCTATCGCGTACGGCTATAAATTTCTGCACAAGCGGTGAATCAGCTAAACTCATAAAAAAATCTCCCTTTCGTATTGTCTTTTCGCATCATGCAAATGCGTCATAAATATAAAAATCGTGCAAACAATTATTTAGTTCCGCGTTCATTGTATCGCCAAATCCACTGTAAAACAAGGTTAACGGGGATGGCTAAATACTTTCGCAATTAAATCTGATACCAATCCCCGATCATAATGCAGCTGTGATGTAGGGGAAAGCGGCTATCGATTTGACGATGTCTGGGTTTTGGTTGACGTAGAGAACGGCATCGCAAAGCTTTTGCTCGACCTTACGCATGGATTTCAGGGTATAATTCTTGAAGATTTTCTCACGCATCTCATCCCAGATATTCTCCTTCGGGTTAAGCTCTGGGGAATAGGGCGGCAAAAAGATAAGGGTGATGTTGTTCGGCACCTTCAGCCTCGGGGTGCGATGATTAGGAGCACCGTCGAGCACCATGGCGATGTACTCATGCTTAAACTGGGCGGATACGGCATTCAGGAAGATCTGCATACAAACCGTGTCCATATCGGGGAGGACCAGATAGGCGCCCATCCCATCTTTCGGACTGATAGCGCCATAGAGATACGTATATTGGCGCACAGCCTGTGCCACGACGGAAGGTCGGATGGGGAGCGGTGCCCAACAAGCCCGTGGTGAATTGATACGACCAAAGCGGGCTTCGTCCTGAAACATAACGCGCAAAGGCATTTTCCGCGCTGCCGCTTCGGCTTTGGCCTTTCCGATTAAGCCTTTGAACTTTTTTTAAAACGTTTCTGAGCTTGGATGTCTCGCTGCGGATGGTGGGGACGCGGCATCAGTTTGCGCCAGTCATGCCGTTCCAGCAGGCTGTAAATGGTCGTCGACCCGGTTTTGCGGCCTATCTTCTTTTCATATGCCGCTTGAATATCCGAGATGCAAATCAGTTCCCCCGCTCCGGCCTGATGAGTAAACCCTTTCAGAAAAGCTGCTTCTTCGGCCCGGGTCATATTCTCGCGTATCCGCCCCCCTCGGGGCTGCAGCTCAAAACTTGCCATTCCTTTTTCGAACCATGCCATGTGTCCGCGGCTGACCGTGCTGCGCGATACTCCTACGGCTTTGGCTATCGCTTCCTGCGTCATCCCATGGGCTGCCCGCAAGTGCACGATCTGGATACGCTGATACTGTCCTGGGTTGCCCTTCGCAGCCAAAAGCGCTCGTTCAATCTGTTGTTTTTCTTGCTTACTTATCTCCTGTCCCGCCATAGCCACCCCCTTTTTTGTTGGTTGTGGCTTAATGAATCATACCCAGCTTAAAAAAGGAATCCCCCAGATTCATCTCGGTCAGGGATTGGTACGAGAAAAGAGTTGCATGAAGATTCGAGATGGATTCTTGTGCGGGAATGATACGCGCAGGATTTTTAGACGCCGAGACACGGCAGGATTTGATTGAGCTGGCGCGGAATGGTTCGGTCGAGCATCGGCTGGCGCGGCGCGCGACCGCGCTGATTTTGCT
>CAIXLI010000216.1 GCA_903920205.1 uncultured Pseudomonadota bacterium | reverse complement strand
GGGAAAAGAAGAAAGCCCATCCTGCCTGCACCAAACCCCGTTGTTCTGTATCGATATTTTACCAACCGCAGAACATGATCTTAACATGCGATAATCAACAAAGCGCATGGAAAGGGCGGGTCGTAAAACGCTCTAGGGTCCCTGTCAATTTTTCCCCAGTGTATGAAAAGAAACCTGAATGTTTGGAGGTCTCGCCTCATAATGCCAACGGAAAAGGCGTCGAACAGGTCTCCCCGTTGATTCATAGAAAGATATCGAGGCTTTTACACCGCTCTTTTCACACCGATCCGTCACTTCCTTTTTCGCTTTACGAAGACGATCTTCATTAGGAAAGGCGCGTGTTCCCGTCCACCCGTGCCACCGCCGAAGAGCTAACCTGATTTTTCTTGTTTTCTGTGACGAAGCCCCGATCTTGCCATTTTTCGATTGCTCGTTGATTGCCCCATCCGCCATTTTGTATAGGCGTTTAATCACAATGTCGGCGATAGCTTCATCGTAAAGAGCCTCTTTGCCTAAGTGATCGAGAACATAGGCTTTTGCCTTTTTAAATGCTGTTCCAATTAGCAACATCTTTGCCCCCTATGAATTCGGGTTTGGTAACATCCTTCTATATCACGATGAGCCATCTTCCAGAAAAGGAATCGACGATAAATCGTACTTTGTATACTTATCAAAGGGCCTTGCGTCTATGTGCCGCGGAAAAGGGAGCGCACAGACATCACCGCTTCAAATCGTTGAGAATCAACAGATTGGATCGCCCCCCTGCAAGCTTGGCGCGATAAACTTGCAAACTTTCAATAATTCTTTGAACATAATTGCGCGTCTCCTGAATGGGGATTAATTCAACCCAATCGATGGGATCAACATTCGGGCGGCGCGGGTCGCCGAATTCTTCGATCCATTCGCGGACGCGCCCGGGCCCCGCATTATATCCCGCCAAAGCCAGAATATAAGAACCGTCGAAACGCTCGATCTGCTGCTGAACAAAGGTGGTGCCGAGTTGCAGGTTATAGGCGGGGTCGTCCAGCCGCCTTTCGCTGTATGACACGCCGATCTTGCGGGCGACGTCTTTGGCGGTGCGCGGCATCAGCTGCATCAAACCGCGAGCACCAGCGCTGCTGGAAGCATCGGGATTAAACATGCTTTCCTGCCGGATCAGTGCGTGGGTAAAGGCGGATTCAGGCGGCGCGGGCACGCGCATGCTGATAAGGGGGAAGCCGCCGTTATGCACTAGCATATTCTTCTGGTTCGCGGCCTTGACGGTCTGAATGCTGAGATCGGGGCGATGCATGCGCTCCGAAACTTCGGTCAGCAGAATGAATTCGGCGCGCGCCGTGGCGGCTTCCGTCGCGGCACGGAAAAAGACACGCGCACGTTCATTTTCGCCTATAGCGTACAGACGCTCGATGGCGCGAATATTATCCCTCGCCATAAAAGTGCGGCGTACGGCGTCGGGCAAGGGCGGATCGGCCTTGGCGGTTAACATCGGCGTGCCGTAAATGCGCGTCGTTGCTAATTGCCCGTAGTAAGTTGTGTTGAAAACGGTGGCGTCTTCATAAGCCTGCTCGGCCTCGTTCTTGTTGCCCAGAACCTCATAAGCGCGTCCCAGCCAATAAGCGCCACGCGCCCGCGAAATGGGGGTAGAGGCGTTGTCATATAAATTCTGGAAATGCTGGAGGGCGATGTCGGGCTTGTCCAGAAAGCGCAAGGCCAGCCAACCGCTCAGAAACTCGGCCTGAACCAAGGTTTTTGCACTTGTCTGCCCGTGTTGGGAGGCAAGGCGATAGGCCAGTGCGAAATCGTGTTTTTCTATCGCGCGACGCACCATGATCTGGCGCTGTTCCCACCACGCCTCGGCATTGCCAAGCTCGGCGGGAGGCTGCAACAGCATGTCGTCGGCATCGGCGTCGCGGTTATTTCTTACGCGCACGCGCAACCGTTGGTAAAGAAGCCCTGGATCGTTCCGTGCATCGGAGGGGACGCGTTCCAGCCAAGTCTCCGCATTCCCGCCTTCCTGTGCCGCGAGCGCAAGGCGCGCCTCCGCCACGGCTTTGTCGGTCGAGCTTAGATAGGGCATCATGCGCCGCGCTTCGGCGGTATCATTGTGCCACAAAAGATGATCCATCCGCTCCCACATGGCGCTGCTGTCCAGCAAAGCGCCAAAGCGTCCATAAAAAGCGGTTTGTTCGTCACCGCCAAAATTGCCTTCGACCCAGCGCGTGTGGACAGCTTTTTGCGCGGTTTGCGCTTGTCCCGATTGGTTCAGCGCATCCATGTAGCGATAAAATCCGACCAAGGTCACGGGCGGACGCGCCGCAAACCACGCCGCAACTTGCGCAGGCGATGTGTTGGCGGGGATTTTTTGCTCGGCAATCATCTGAATGCCCTTAAGCCCTGGCCAGTCGGGGTTCTGGGAAAGAAAGCCGTCTAACTGCTCGAAACTGTAATCATTGCCGGGCAACGCCATCGCATAGCCGCGAATAACTTTGTTAAGAACGGGGTCTGTGCCGCGCGAGGCCAAAGCCTCGGCTTGCTCGGCATTGGCGGAGGCAAGGGAGGTAAAAGCGCGGTGATAATAGGCGGCATCGTCCTTAGCCGCATGGGCCGCAGGGGCGGAAAGAAGCCAAGAAGACGCAAAAAGCAAGGAAATCGCGAGGAAGCCAGAGCGTGACATTTTCATCGTGGGGCAGGGGGTTGGGCAACAATACCTCTTGCCTTAACAGATTCACCGATGGACGCCAACTCTTGTGTCGGCTAAATAACCCTTATGACGACAAAAGCCGAAGAACGCGCCTTGGCGCAGAAGTATGTGTCGCTGAACCGCCGCGCACGCCACGATTATTTCATCACCGACACGGTCGAGGCTGGCATCATGCTGTCCGGCACGGAAGTCAAATCCCTGCGCACGGGGCAAGCCAGTATTCAGGAATCCTTTGCAACGCCCAAGGAAGGCGCGATTTATCTGCTGAACGCCTATATTCCCGAATACAAGCAAGCGGGAACCCATTTGCAACACGAAACGCGCCGCCCGAGGCAGCTTTTGTTGCATAAGAGGGAGATCAGCAAAATGCTGGGGGCGGTCAAGCGCGAGGGCATGACGTTGGTGCCCTTGGGCATCTATTTCAACAAACGCGGCATCGCCAAAGTCGAAATCGGCCTCGCCAAAGGCAAACAACAAAAGGACAAGCGCGAAGCCATCAAACAGCGCGAATGGAACCGCGACAAGGCAAGAATTATGCGGGAGCGCGGATAATTGGCAAAAACGGCCATCCTTTCTCTCCTCCGACGGGCAGAGGGTTTGCGCCGTGCGCCAAAACAGCCTATAGCTACCCGCTTCAAACCAACAAAAGGCCTTAATCTATGAGTAGTTCGCGCAAGAATTCGCATCGTCCTCCCGACGACGCGTTGTGGTATTTATCGTTAGGCGGCGCGGGTGAGATCGGGATGAATTTCAGCCTTTACGGCACGCAGGGCAAATGGCTAATCGTGGATTGCGGCGTGACCTTTGGGGACGAGACGACGCCGGGCATCGAGCTTATCATGCCGGATATTTCCTTTCTTGCTGATCATGCCGACGATATTGTCGGGCTGGTTGTTACGCACGGGCACGAAGATCACATTGGGGCAATCGAATATTTGTGGCCTCAATTGAAATGTCCTGTCTACGCGACGAAATTTTCGGCGGAATTAATCCGCAATAAGCTCGGCTATGCCAAGTTAGAGCGTACGGTGCGCATTCACGAAATTGCCCAAGGCGGCACATTCGAAACAGGGCCTTTCAAGGCCGAATTCGTTTCCGTGACCCATTCCATTCCCGAAGCGCAGATGCTTGTGCTGCATACCAAGCACGGTTCGGTTTTGCATACGGGCGATTGGAAGTTTGATCCCGATCCTGTTATCGGCAAGTTGAGCGATACAGCAAGATTGAAGGTTCTAGGCAATGAAGGGCTTTTGGCTTTGGTCGGCGATTCCACCAATGCGTTGATTGTCGGTCATTCGGGATCGGAGCGCGATGTCGAGCATGAATTCAACCGCCTGTTCCCGACGATCAACAAGCGCATCATCGTGACTTGTTTCGCCAGCAACATTGCGCGGTTGAAATCCATCGCGGCGGCAGCGAAACATTCGGGGCGTTATGTTTCGCTGGTCGGGCGGTCGTTGTGGCGCAACGCGGAAGTCGCGGAAGAATGCGGCTATCTGCCGGAATTCAACGATTTCCTCAGCGAAAACGAAGCCATGATGTCGCCCCGCGACAAACTTGTGCTTGTATCTACTGGCTGTCAGGGCGAGCCGCGTGCTGCCTTGTGCCGCATCGCGGTCGAAGATCATCCCGAGGTCGAATTGGACAAAGGCGATACGGTAATTTTCTCGTCACGGGACATCCCGGGCAACGAAAAATCCATTGCGCGTTTGCAAAACAATCTGATCGCCAAGGGGCTGCATGTTATCACGGCGAATGATTTGCCCGTCCATGTCTCCGGCCATTCAGCGCAGGAAGAAATGGCGCAACTTTATCAGTGGACGCGGCCTCGGTTGGCGATGCCCGTGCATGGCGAAACGCGTCATCAAACCGAACATGCGCGGATCGCGCAGGAAAATCATGTCAAGCATACGCTTATCCCCACCAATGGTCAGATCATCCGCCTTGGCCCTGGCGTGCATGAAGTCGTCGCTGAAGTTCCTCACGGGCGTTGGGGGCTGGACGGTAAGGTTCTGCGTCGCCTCGATAACAGCGTTTCTAAAGATCGCAAGAAAATGGGATACAACGGCGCGGTTGTCGTTACGTTGGTGATGGACGCGAAAGGCAAGGTTGTGCGCGAGCCTCAAGTTACGCTGATGGGGCTGACGGAAGGCGCGGTCGAGACCGCGTTGCAGGAAACGCTCTCCGCCATCGCGCATGACGCCGTTGAGCAAATGCCTAAATCCACCCGCCTCGACGACGCCGCCATCCGGCACGCCGTGTCTCTGTCGGTGCGCCGATACATCAACGAAATCCACGGCAAGAAGCCGATGACGGATGTGCATGTTGTGAGGGTTTAGGATGGCTTTGCTGGAAATACCTTGATGAACTGGCAAATCACGGCATTAGCTGAAAAGGCGGCTGGGTCCCGTGTTCACGACAACGCTTTGCGTTGCCGCGCCACGGGATAACAAGGGCTTGGGCACGGAGGAAAAGGATTTATCTCGTTTTTTAACGCGACGTTTTTATTTGCGTCACGAAGGAAAACAGGGGAAAAAACGTCAGACGATTATTTTGATAGGACTTAATCATGGCTAAGAAAACATCGACCTCATCCCGCCCTCACGCCAATCCGATGTGGGGCGGTCATTATGCTGCGGGGCCTTCGGCGATTATGGCGGAGATTAATGCGTCCATTGATGTCGATAAGCGGCTTTACGCGCAGGATATTCGGGCGTCGAAGGCGCATGCGGGGATGCTGGCAGCGCAGGGTATTCTCAGCGCCAAGGACGGCAAAGCGATTATTAAAGGGCTGGATGCCATTCTGCGCGAGATCGAAAGCGGGGCTTTTGTCTTTTCCACGGCGCTGGAAGACGTGCATATGAATATCGAGGCGCGGTTGCGGGAGATGATTGGCGATGCCGCCGGACGTCTGCACACGGCGCGTTCGCGCAACGACCAAGTCGCCACAGATTTTCGTTTATGGCTGCGCGATACGATGGATGAATTGGACGCGGCTTTGCAGGATTTGCAGGCTGCTCTGCTGGATAAGGCCGAGACTTATGCTGCTCTGCCGATGCCGGGTTTTACGCATTTGCAACCGGCGCAGCCTGTGACGTTCGGGCATCATCTTTTGGCTTATGTGGAAATGACGGGGCGCGACCGTGATCGTTTGCGCGATGCGCGGAAACGGGTGAATGAATTGCCGTTGGGCGCTGCGGCTTTGGCGGGAACGTCTTTCCCCATCGACCGCGTGAGGGTTGCCAAGGAATTGGGGTTTGATCGGCCTATGGCGAATTCTTTGGATGCCGTGTCGGCGCGGGATTTCGCTTTGGAATTTTTGGCCTCCGCCACGATTTTGGGGACGCATTTGTCGCGTCTGGCTGAGGAAATCGTGATTTGGGCGAGTCCGTCTTTTGGGTTTGTGAAGCTTAGCGAAGCTTTTACCTCCGGCAGTTCGATCATGCCGCAAAAGCGTAATCCCGACGCGGCGGAATTGGTTCGCGCCAAGACGGGGCGGCTGTTGGGGGCGTTCACCGCTTTGACCGTTATCATCAAGGGGCTGCCTTTGGCCTATGCCAAGGATTTGCAGGAAGACAAGGAACAGGTCTTTGATGCCGCCGATACGCTACGTCTTTCCGTGGCGGCGATGGCGGGCATGGTGCGCGATATGCAGCCTCAGGAAGAGGCCATGAACGAGGCATTGCAACACGGGTTTATTACGGCGACCGATTTGGCGGATTGGCTGGTTCGCGCCGCCGATATTCCCTTCCGCGACGCCCACCATATTACGGGCAAGATCGTTAGGCTTGCCGAGCAGAAAAATTGCCGCCTCGACGAATTAACCCTCGCCGACATGAAAACCGTCGATGCGCGCATGACCAAGGCTGTTTTCTCCGTTCTCGGCCCTGCCAGTGCCGTTGCCAGCCGCACGAGTTTGGGGGGGACTGCACCCGTTAAGGTTAAACAGGCGGTCAAACAGGCGCGGAAAAGGTTTCTCAACGCCTGAGAAAACGCTATAAGCTGACCTTATGCGTATAGACCCTGCGCCTTATGACGTTACCTGCATTGCTTCGACCGACGAGATCATCGCCGAAGCCAAGCGGGGACGCATGTTCATTTTGGCGGATGACGAAGACCGCGAAAACGAAGGCGATCTGGTCATCCCCGCGCAATTTGCGACGCCGGAAGCGATTAATTTCATGGCGCGTTTCGGGCGCGGCCTGATCTGTTTGGCGATGGCACCCGAACAGATCGAACGGTTAAAACTGCCGATGATGACGGCGCATAATGGCACGCGTTTTCAAACCGCCTTTACCGTTTCCATCGAAGCCCGCGAAGGAGTGACCACCGGCATTTCCGCCGCCGACCGCGCCCATACGATTCAAACCGCCATTGCGGCGGATAAAGGCGCGGAAGACATCGTTTGTCCCGGGCATGTATTCCCGTTAAAAGCGAATCCGAAAGGTGTTTTGGGGCGCATGGGGCAAACCGAGGGCTCGGTCGATATCTCGCGTCTGGCGGGGTTGACCGCAGCCGCCGTGATTTGCGAGATTATGAACGATGACGGCACCATGGCACGGATGCCGGATTTGGCACAATTCGCCCAAATTCACGGGATGAAGATTGGCACGATTGCGGATCTTGTGGAGTATCGCCGAGAAAGTGAAACTTAGGAATTAACATGAACACCAACAATCCCCCCGCTGCTTTCCATTTTGAAACTCCGCCGCATGTGCTGATTATTGAGGCGCGGTTTTATACCGATATTGCCGATTTGCAATTGCAAGGCGTTAAGGCGGTGTTGGATAGCGTTAGGGCGACTTATGAAATTATCACGGTGCCGGGGGCTTTGGAAATTCCGGCGGCGATTTCTTTTGCCATTAAGGCTTTGGATTTTGATCCTGTGCGCCGCCGCTCCGAAGGTTTTATCGCGCTGGGCTGCGTTTTGAAGGGAGGAACCAATCA
This sequence comes from uncultured Pseudomonadota bacterium, assembly GCA_903920205.1. Taxonomy (GTDB): domain Bacteria; phylum Pseudomonadota; class Alphaproteobacteria; order UBA9219; family UBA9219; genus CAIXLI01. Next base: position 21,218 of record CAIXLI010000216.1, on the reverse strand, counting down.
CGATGAAGTTGTAGCGTTTGAAAGCGCACGCGGGCTGCAAGAACTGGCTTTGCGCCATGCTTTGGCTATCGGCAACGGCATTTTGACTTGCAATACTAAAGAACAGGCGATGGAAAGAGCTGATCCTGTTCGCTTAAATCGCAGTGGTCAGGCGGCAGAGGCCTGTCTGCGCATGATCGAACTCAAACAACATTTCCGCCTGTCGTCGAAACGTCGATGGGTTGCCAAGCAATAGTGTCGGGAGATGTCAGGCGGGAAAAATAGGCAAAATATTTAGATCATTTCTTCCCCGCAAAGGGAGCCGGGGTGATATAAGCCCTGCAGCAAGGCCTAATTTTTTTGATTGATGAAGGTTTTATGGAACAAAAAGTGGAAAAGAAATCCAACAATTCGATGCGCCGTCTTGCACGACTGGCGGCGGTGCAGGGGCTTTACCAAATCGCTCTTTCGCCCGAACCCGTTGATGCGTTGATCCGTCGGTTTGGCGAGAACCCCTCTGTTCTTTTGCAAGAAGAAAGAACGGTGGTTGCGGTGGATGTGGCGCTCTTTGGAAAAATAGTTTCCGGCGTCAGCGAGCATCAAGCCGATCTGGACGCTATGATTGCGGGCGCCGTCGATGCGCGTTTATCGGCGGATCGTCTGGAGCCTTTGCTTAAAGCAATTCTGCGTGCAGGAACATTTGAACTTCTGCATTGTGCCGACATACCGGAAGGTGTCATCGTCAACGACTATATCGATGTCGCGCACGGTTTCTTTGATGCCAAAGAACCCGGGCTCGTCAACGCTGTGCTGGATCGTTTGGCAAAGAAGCTCCGCTCTTCTTGATTCTTTATGCGTTAATGGCTTGTCAAAGATTTCCGGCTAGGCTTCGGGGCATGAAAAAGCTTCATCTTTCCCTTGCCGCCGTTTTTTTTCTCGCCTTTAGCGGTTTGCCCGACGTTTGGCATGGGGCTTTCCTGTCTGATGCGCTGGCTGCTGAAAAAGCCTCGCCGAAAAGCGGCAAAGCAGAGGGCGGCGAGAGTAAGAAAAAAGATGGCGACGATGTCATGGGCGGACGTTTTGCCGGAGATCCGGTCTATGTCCATATTGCGCCCATGGTTTTGCCGGTTATCAACGACAGCGGCGTTGAACAATTGGTTACCATTCTTCTTGATGTTCAGGTCAAGGATATGGAGGCTGCTGACTCCATGCGTAGCAATATGCCGCGCGTGAGGGATGCTTTGATGCGCAATCTTTATGGCGGGTTGGGGCAGGGGGGGCTGCGCGACGGCAAACTTGTCAACGTCGGAAAAGTCAAAAGCAAGGCCATTGCCGCCGTTGGCGAGGTCATTGGCAAAGAAAACATCCGTGACGTTCTTGTGCAGGGCGTTTCGCAAAGGATGCTATAGCTAGAACGTTCAAGATTTAGAACAGTTCCCAACTTTGAATCGCTATGCCGAAGGGATTTTCTTCGGCGGCGACGCGCACGATAGTCAGGGTAACGGTCGCGCGTTTCTTGTTCATCACGTTGTTGTTCGTGGCGTAAGTCATGATGACCGGCATCTGCACGACCCATTGATAGATTTCTTCAGGATTGATGCCCTGACTGACGATGACCGGCGTATTCGAAGGGACTGTAGTTAGTACCAGCTGGTATTGCTTGAAGGCCTCCCCGATTTTTTGCTTGATAAAGGCCTTGTTGTAGATATCCCAACCTTTTGTTGTAAACCGGATCCTTTGCTTGGGCAGTCTTACGCCCATATCGCCGAATCCCATCGTCATGACTTCGGTGATGCTTGTGGTCGCCCACGACAGGATGGCGCGATTTGTCATGTTGGGAATGTTCAGCCCGACCATGCGCATGCCCGTCTTGTCAGGCTTTATGGCATAATAGTTATGAACGGGCTGGGCAAAGGGCAGTAGTCCCACCAACAGAATTGTTAAACCGGCTACCGCCCATGTCTGAAAGACAACCCGTTTTCTAAGGCGTTCGAACGTGGCAGCAAGCGCGGCCTCGTCGGGTGCGGCAATCTCCTTCGACGGCGTGGGTGGCCGCGGGGCTGACGGCGCGAACTTGACCGGCGACGGGCCTGCGGTCATTGTCTGCCGTCCGAACTTAGAGGAACCCACTGCTCGATGCTGATGCCGTCCGGATTCTGCAGGGTTGAAACGCGTACGATCTGCAGGCGCAGCGTGGTTGTGATGGGTTGCGGCGGTTGGTCTCCATCGAATTTGATCGTCACAGGAAACTGCACATACCATGTATAGACGCCGTTGCGGACAAAGGCGCTTTGAATTTCCGGCGCACCATTGACCTCCATCGTTACGACAAGCTTGCGCGCCTGAATGGCGTCGATGAAATTGGCTTCCTTAAGCGCCTTGTTAAAGCTGTCCCATCCTGTTGCGGTAAAGTTGCTCGAAACCTGTTGCAGGCGATCACGGTAATCATGGTAGCCGAAGCGCATGACGTTCTGCGCGGTCGAGGCTGCCCAGGCGATAACCTGCGCGGAGGATAAATAAGCCTCGTTCATAGGTACAATATTGATGATGCGCCCGTCCGAAGTCGTCGCAAAATAAACCTGACGTGGCTTCATTGTTAGCACAAGGCCTACGATAGATAACACCAGCACGGCGATCACCACCGCCTGAATCGCGCTGATGCGCAACAGCAAGCGATACCCGTCACGGTAGAAAGAGTTGCGGTTTAGGATTGTAGCGACGGCGTCTTTGATCGGCATGGCGGTTCCCTAAACAGGCAGGTTGATTTCAGCTGAAGAGATAGCGGCTTCATATTCCGACGAAACTTTGCACGCGGGACATATCCGGTTATGACGACCCTGCGATTGAAAGGCGCGCAGACACATCAGGCAAATGCGCGTGGAAACCTGCGGCGGGCTTTCGTCCTGTGGCGGCCTGCGCGATGCGGGACGCGGCTTGGTAATGCGGATTTGCCCCTCTTGCAGCGTTTGGCGGCTGCCTGGTTTGCGTCCTGGTGCCGAACGTCGTGGAAGTCCGAGCCGCGCAGCGCGGGTCATGATCGCCGCCACGGAACGTCCCAAAGCGGCAGATATTTCCTGTGGCGTTTTATTTTCCGTCCATAAATCGCGCAACACAATGTCCTGCGTTTGCCAGCTGGGACCCGATGGTTCGGTCCCTGAGGTAAAAACTGACCTTGAAGAGGGTGGGATATCACTGTCGCTCACGCGGAAAACTCCAGAAACTAAAAGAGAAAGTAATTCGAGTCACAAATACCCCATGAATTACTCATAATTTGTTAATGGTGTAATGTATTTTGCTGAATTGGGGAAGCCTTCTTCTTGAGGTGCCTTATTTTCCGTTCCGCGTTCTGGAGTTTGTCGCAAAACGGCGGGAAGAAAGATTTTTAGAATTGTTAACTTTCTTCTTTTCTAATCAGCTCCGCGCTTTCATTGCCGTTTAGGGGGCTTTCGATGTTTGGTCTTGTTGGGATTCTGCTTGCGCTTGGTCTTATCATGTATTTGGCCTATCGGGGTATCTCCGTCCTTCTTCTGGCTCCTGTTCTGGCGACGCTTGCCGCGCTGTTTGCTTTCGACGCGCCTCTTCTCGGCCTTTATACTCAAGTGTTTATGTCAGCGACGGGCGGTTTTATTATCACTTATTTCCCCCTCTTTTTACTCGGAGCCCTGTTCGGCAAGTTGATGGATGATTCGGGCGCAGCGCAGGCTATCGCTTTGGGCATTGTCAAAAAGCTTGGTAACAAGCACGCCATTTTGGCGATTGTTATTTCTTGCGCTATTTTGACTTATGGCGGCGTTTCTCTTTTCGTCGTCGCTTTTGCCATGTATCCGATTGCGGCGCGTTTGTTTATTCAGACGAATATTCCCAAGCGGCTTTTGCCCGCGACCATCGCTCTTGGCGCTTTTACCTTTACGATGACGGCCTTGCCGGGAAGTCCTGCCATCCAGAATACCATCCCTATGCCGACCTTTGGTACAAACGCCTTTGCGGCTCCCGGGCTTGGCGTTATCGCGGCGCTGGTCATGCTGGCGACGGGCTATGCTTGGATCATGCACGAGGCGCATAAGGCGCGAAAAAAAGGCGAGGGGTATGGCGATCCAAGCGCTGACAAGTCCCATCAAGCTCACGGTACCCCCCGTCGCCGCGCCGGAGAGGCGATGGTGCCTGAAACAGGGCATCATAAACAAGAAAAACAGATACAGCACCGCGCTTTGGCGTCCGATACCGAGAGCGCCCCGCGCCTCCACGCCGAAGATTTTGACCCGATTGAGATCGGGCATCATAAACAAGGGAGGCAGACTACCGGTCGCACGCTTGTGGCGCTGATTCCGATCCTTGTGGTTCTTGTCGCCAATTACCTTTTCAGCAATCACGTTATTCCCCATTGGAACACGGCTTATCTGAAGCTGCCGGAATTTGGGGGTATCGAAATTTCCTCCGTTCTCGGCATTTGGGCGACCTTGCTTGCCCTTTTGTCGGGGATTTTGACGTTGATCGTTCTAGAACGGACGCGTTTTGAGAATTTACGCGCAACGCTCGACGGCGGCGCGCATGCCGCAGCGATCCCCATTTTCAATACGGCGAGCATGGTAGGGTTCGGCGCGGTCATCGCTTCTCTTCCTGCCTTTATTATGTTGCGCGATGTCGTTCTTGGCATCAGCACAGACAATCCCCTTATCTCTCTGGGCATTGCCGTCAATGTTCTGGCCGGTATTACGGGCTCTGCTTCCGGTGGTCTTAGTATTGCGCTTCACACGCTGGGCGTGAGCTATGTTCGCCTAGCCGATGCTGCAGGGATTAGCCACGAATTGCTTCATCGTGTCACCACGATTGCCACGGGGGGATTGGATACGCTTCCCCATAACGGGGCGGTCATTACCCTTTTGGGGATCAGCAAAATGACGCATCGAGAGGCGTATAAGGACATCTTCTTTGCCGTCGTTCCCGGGCCTATTTTGGCGCTGATCGTTGTTATCGGACTCGGCATGGCCTTTGGTTCTTTTTAAGGCGTGGCCTTCTCAGCCGGGAATCTATTGCGCGAAGACTTTTGCGATCGTCCGGCGCGGTTGTTTCCGGTTTAGTCTCTACGGGAGTTCCTCGAGTCGCGTTTTCTCTCCCCTTCGAAAACACAAGAAAACATCATTTTTGACTGATCGTTAACAACCGCGACTATGCTGACGGTAATAAAATTACCTCGTTATTCATTTTCTGGTTCTTTAATTTCTCGTGGTATGTGGAAGAAATGTTCTTTCGTTATAAAAAAATGTCTTTATTATCAAAAGCAAGCCGTTCAACCCCTCCTGTATTGCCTAAAAAGGGTAGCCAAAATCCCTGCTTATAGGCAAAAAGATGATTGACAGAGATATGGCTTAAAGACACCCTCCGACCTCAGTTAGTGTTAGAAACCAGCAGTAGGAATGTCTTGCTGAAATCACCCCTAGGTTTTGTGCGTGCCGATTCATTGCACGCCGCCCCCGTCATTCGGATGCTCTCCGTTGGTGCGTTGGCGCTCGGTATTGGTCTGAGCGGTCATCACATGAAGCATCAGGCTGCCGTTTTCACGGCGGCCACAACACCCGCGTTCCAGGATGCGGCGCGTGCCGTGGAACAGTCTGCGCCTGTTCAGGCTGTCGCTAAGGCTAGCGAAGCCGTTAATCAAGCTCTTGTTCCACCCCAAACCGTCATTCGAGAAGCCGAAGTCGATGAAGGACAGGACTTTTCGGATATGTTGAGCGATGCGGGCGTCGGCGATGCTGAAGCCTCTGCCGCCATGAACGCCTTGGCGCATGTCTATTCTCTTGGAAAGCTGAGGGCGGGACAGAATGTTACCCTGACTTTCAGCCGCACGCCGCAAGCCGAAACCTTTACCAACGCTGTCTTCCAGCCTGAAGACACCAAGGAAATCACCATTGCCCGTCAGGCCGATGGCAGCTTTGCCGCGAACACCAAGATGATTCCGATCATCCGCGAACGTGTTGCAGCGCGTGGCGATATTCGGTCAAGCGTCTTTGAGGCGGGTGAACGCGCAGGCGTGCCACATGCGATCATGGCGGCGATGATCCGCGTTTATGCCCATGATATCGACTTCCAGCGCGATATCCACCCGGGCGACAGCTTTGAAATCCTTTATGATCAGCCCAAGACCATTCAGGGCAAGCCTGTGGGCGAAGGATCGATCATCTATGCCGCGATGCATATCGATGGCGAGGTTAAGCCGATTTACCGCGTTACTTTTGCCGACAAGACGGTTGATTATTTCGACGCAGCCGGTCGTAGCGCCCGCCGCGCCTTGTTGCGTACCCCCGTTGCCGCCGCCCATATTACCTCTGGTTTCGGAATGCGGATGCATCCGCTTCTGGGGTACAGCAAAATGCATAAGGGCGTCGATTTCGGTGCACCCATCGGCACGCCCATCTTTGCCGCTGGTTCAGGCGTGATTGAAGAAATTGGCATGAAGAGCGGTTTCGGGCGTTATATCAGCATACGCCATGCAGGCGGTCTTGAAACCGCCTATGGACATATGAGCCGCTTTAACCCCCACTTGTATCCGGGGGCGCATGTCAATCAGGGTGAAGTGATCGCTTATGTCGGCATGTCGGGGCGCTCGACTGGCCCGCATCTGCACTTTGAAGTGCATATGAGCGGCAATCAGATCAACCCGTTGAGCGTCAAGATGCCTGTCGGGCGTGTTCTGGAAGGTGCGCAATTGGCTCAATTCAAGAGCGGTCAAGCGCATATCCACGATGAATACGCTGGCTTGCTTGACAGCAAGAAGCCTGCCTCGTTGGTCAAGGTTTCGGCAAACGTCCCAGTCTCGAAATAGCAGACGCTCCCTCTTGCGATTCGCGCGGCGGCTGGTAGGCTGCGCATCGCCGTTGGCGGGGTTTTCCTGTTTCGGCTTTTTCAGATGGGCTGACCCGTGACAATTAAAAAGTTTCTTTATGTTTCCGCTTTCGTCCTCCGTTGCGCGGGCTCGGCAACGCTGGGCTATGTTCTGGCGCAGCGAATCGGCCTGCCTTTCCCCCTTTGGACAGCCATATCCGCCGTCGTCGTTTCCCAAGAACGTTTGGCTGAAACAAAGAAATCTGTCATTCAGCGCACCGTCGGCACAGCCCTTGGCGTTTGCATCGCCATTGTCGTTAATGCGGTTGCTATGCGTTTAGGGATCGGCATGACGGCGCAAATGGCGGTTTCTGTGGGTGTTTGTGCCGCTTTTGCCTGCGGGCATCCGATGTTGCGCGCAGCGATGTTCACCTGTCCGATTGTTCTTCTAACCGCGCTGCCTTCGGAACCTATGTTTATGGTGGGGTTTTATCGCGGCAGCGAGGTCATTATCGGCGGCCTTCTGGCCAACGCCATGCATATTGCGGCTGAAAAGCTGTTTGTTCTTATGGGCTATAACGAGGAACGACAAAAGGAACGCCGCTGCGCACTCCTTCAGGGAAGAAGCGGCGAAGCATAAGAACCTCAATTGAGGGCCAGTGCCATACCGCGATAGAGGCCGTCGCTGCTGTCGTTGAGGCGGTCGCCGTAGCCGCGTAAATGGAGGGTGGATGCTTTAATCTCCGCGCCAGCCCCTTCGCGTTCGTGCAGCCGCGACAGGGAAATGCCGTTGAATTTGTCGAACAGGTCGCCAAGAACGCGGTTGAAGGCACCCAACGTTTCGTCGGACGAGGCGATATAATTCCATTCGTTCTCCCCGTTCAGCTCCGGCAATTGCAGTCCGATGACCGTGTCGTGCACGATATGGTTTTGGGGCAGAAGATGAAGAATGTCGAAGAATTGCCGCGCTTGTTTGTGCTGGCGCGTGTGTTTTTTCTCGGGACGAAACAAATCGCCTGCGCCTAGCGCCAGACCGATATGGGGCAGCGCCTGACGATAATCCCATTTCCGAGCTGCGAGTCTGGAGGCATTGTCGGCGTTGGCTTGATCGCTGGCCTCGTCGAGATAGAGCATATGAATCATCTGCGCGATGCGTTCTTGGAGGCGGTTGTCGAGAATTTCGAGCTCGTCGCCCGTGCTTGTTTCCTGATAACGCCCCACCGTAGCTACTGTCACGCGATAGCCGCCCGCCCGCATGCTGCGGGAGAGATCAAGCATGGTGCGTTGCAGGTTAGAAGGATCAAGGTCGTAGATTTTATAATTGCCGGATTCTTGCAGCAATTCGATCTGGCGTACCGCCGCCCATTGCGCTGGGAAATCCTTTGTCTCTACCGTTCTTTCTTCCTCGACACGCGCCAGATCGCGCCGCAGGGCATCGGGCAACCAGACGTCAAAGCTCGCCGCCTTGCCGATGCGTTGCAGATAGGTAAAGCCCGCCGTGATCTTTCGCCCCGCCGGTTGCGGCGAATCAAAAAGGTTTCGACCCAAGGAGAAAACAGCGGCGCGGGAGGGCTCCCGCGAGGATGTGACGATGCTCAAGACATCTCCCTTCGCCGGCATGATCCGGATCAGGTTCTACGGGTATAATCTCAGCCCCTGAAAAAGGGGCACCCCGGGTTAACGATGGCAGCACTTAAACAGAGTCTCAGGCTCTTGTCAGGGGGGTAGGTGTGCGGTGCAGCAAAGAATCACTTGTCCAGCAGCGCGAGTTTAAGAAAAAGCTTCCGCAGATGTTTTTCCGTCGATTCCAGACTTGTGCCTGTGGGGATAGCATAGTTGGCCTTCCTGATTTTTTCGGCGTTTGGCATTTGCCGCTTCAGAATAGCGCGGAGTTTTTCTTCGCTCATGCCTGCACGGGAGAGGACCCGCGATTTTTGCACGGCGCGGGGAGCCGTGACGCAAAGGGTTATGTCACAACGCTTCTCGGCTCCCGTTTCAAACAAAAGGGGAATTTCTAGAATCGCGCCGGGTGCTTTGGCCTTGCGGGCTTTCTGCAGAAAACCTTGTTCGGCTTGGCGTAACAAAGGATGAATGATTTTTTCCAGTTGGCGCAGTTTCTTGGGGCAGCCAAAAACGGTGCGCCCCAAAATTTTGCGGTCGATCCCGCCGCGCTTCAGGGCTTCGGGAAACAAACGCGCCACGGGTGCCACCGCCGCGCCGCCCTTTTTCAAGACATCATGCACCGCCTTGTCGGCGCTATAGACAGGAAAGCCGAAGCCGCGCAGGATTCTCGCCGCCGTGCTTTTGCCCATGCCGATACTGCCTGTCAGTCCGACGATCATCATGCTCATTCTCTCTCCGACAAAACGAAGTTCCGTAGTTCTTCCGTCACTTCGGGGTCAAGACCGAAAAAGGCTTTGAAGGCGGGGCGGGCTTGATGCAACAGCATGCCAAGCCCGTCGATGGTGCGATGCCCGCGTTGTTTGGCTTGGCGCAGCAGAGCGGTTTCAAGCGGCGCATAGACAATATCAGTGACAAAGGCGGATAACGGCAGGCCTTCGAGAAAAAAATCAAGCGGCGGCTGTCCTGTCATGCCTAGCGAGGTCGTGTTGACCACAAGATCGATATTCGACAAGAACCGCGAGGCTTGCGCCCAATCAACGACATAAATTTGACAGGATTTTGTCGAGAGTTCCTGCGCCAGTTTTTCGGCATAATCTCGCGTGCGGTTGGCAATGCGAATCTCATTAAATCCCATATCGGCAAGGGCAACCAATACGGCGCGGCAGGCTCCGCCTGCTCCCAGCACAAAAGCGGATCCTCCCGCAGGAACAAAGCCTCTCGCCTCAAGATTTTGCGTAAAGCCATAGGCGTCGGTATTGCGCCCCGAAAGCTTGCCATTTTCATCGACAGTGACGAGATTGATCGCACCGATGCGTTGAGCTGTGGCATCGAGCGTATCGACGAGGCTACAGGCCGCCACTTTATGCGGAACCGTCAGATTAACGCCCCGAAACCCTTGATCTTGCAATCCGCGCAAGGCGGCGGGCAAATCTTCCGGCCTGACAGGCAGAGCGTCATAGACCCCTGCGAGTCCATAATGGCGCAGCCAAAATCCATGAAGGCGCGGCGACAGCGAATGGCTGATCGGCCAACCCATAACTCCGGCTTTCGAAACGGGGGGAGGGGACATAGCGCTGCCTCGATTTTCTTATTTTCTTCTACCCCAAAGCGGGGGTACGCTCTACTGCTTAGCCTCCTATTCCTTAAGAATCTCAAAACACCATGTCCTCCCTCTTTCTTCTTATTTCCGATTCCGCCCTGCGTGAGGCGGTGGTCGAGCAGGTCAAGGCCTTTAAGCTTGGTGAGCCGCGTCTCCTTGATACGGGGCAGGATTGGCAAAAACAGGAGCAAGGGAACACGCCAAGCCTCATCGTTGTTGACGATGCGGGGGACGCAAAAAAAACAGAAGCTTTGCTGCATGTTTTGAAGGAAAGCCCGTTGCCTCCCGTGATTCTGATGTTGGGTGGAGAGGGAGATATCGAGGGTGTGACGGAAACTTTCACTAAACCATTCCGCCTCGGTCATTTGATGGCGCGATTGCGTTATTATGAGGAGACGGCACCCTTGTTGCGAGATAGTGTCGTCAGCTTCGGCCCCTATCGGGTGGAGCCGCATAACCGCCGAATCCTCTGCGACAACGAAGAAGCCCCTATTCGTTTGACTGAAAAAGAAACAGCGCTTCTGGTTTTTCTAGCGCAGAGCAGGGAACCCGTTTTGCGGCGGGATATTCTGGCCTCCGTGTGGGGCTATGACGAACGCATTGATACGCGCACTCTGGAAACGCATATTTATCAATTACGCCGAAAGTTGGACAACCCCGCTAAGGGTTGGGGCGGTGAGAAGTGGTTAGTCAGCGATGCTGGTGGCTATCGTTTGGCGTGGGGACAGGAAGAATGAAGCGTCGGGCGGCTCTGTTGCTTCTCTGCGCTTTGTGCGCTTGCGGCGGGACAAGGGAGGGGGGCTCAACTCATCCGGTTTCCGGGCGCGGCTTGTCAAAGACACAGCCTGACCGTGATCCTGTGCGCCGCATTGTCTTGGGGTATCCCTACACGCACGAAACGTTGAATGTCGTTTATTTTCATGATGGGCATTATGATGACGCCGCAATGGACAAGATCGAAAGTTTGATGCGTGACCGTCACGCTAATGTCGCAGGCAAAATCGATGTGGAGTTGATCGATTATATGGTCGATATACGGAAAAGGCTGGGGCTACCGCCGACGGCAGCGTTCCAGATTTTGTCCGGCTATCGTACGCCAGAAACTAATGCGAATCTGGCGGCAAGGAACGGCAATGTCGCTAAGGAAAGTTTGCATAAGCACGGTTGGGCGGTTGATTTCCGCATGGATGGCGTCAACGGCAAGGCGATTTGCGAAATTGCCAAGACGATGCAGCGCGGCGGGGTTGCTTATTACCCCAAAGATAACCATGTTCATGTCGATCTGGGTAATATCAGAACATGGCACGAGAATGGAAGTTAGGAACCAACAATGACAGCCTCCGCAGAGGACATTCTGAATGATTTGATCGGCAAAGCGCGACGCGCAGGGGCTGATGCTGCCGATGCCTTGGCAGTCGATTCGACCGATCTTTCCGTGTCGCTGCGTCTGGGCGCGATTGAAAGCTTGGAGCGTTCGGAATCCGGCGATCTTGGCTTGCGCGTTTTTATTGGCCAAAGGCAGGCTGTCGTTTCTTCGACCGACCGCAGCGCCAAGGCTCTGGACGAATTGGTCGAACGCGCTGTTGCTATGGCGCGGCTTGCGCCTGAAGATCAATTTTGCGGCGTCGCTTCACCCGATGAAATCGCCAAAGATTATCCCGTGATTGAAAGCGCGGACGATGCCGTGTTTTCTGCCGAGGAGCTTGTCTCCCAAGCGCGTGAGGCCGAAGACGCCGCCCGCGCCGTCGCAGGTGTGACCAATTCCAATGGCGCAAGCGCAGGATGGGGGGAAAGTCGCGTTTTCCTTGCCGCTAGCAATGGTTTTTCAGGTTCCCGCTGCAATACCGGCTATAGCCTCAGCGCCTCCGTCCTTGCGGGGGAAGGCACGGGGATGCAGCGCGATTATGAGTATGCCAGCCGCGTTTTTGCGGTGGATCTGCCGTCGCCCACATGGATTGGGCGGCAAGCGGGCGAACGTGCCGTACGCCGGTTGAACCCGCGCAAGATGCCCACGGCGAGTGTGCCCGTGTTTTTCGATCCGCGAATTTCTGGCGGGTTGGTTGGGGCTATGATCGGGGCTATACCCGGCGCTGCTGTAGCGCGGGGGACAAGCTTTTTGAAAGACAGTCTGGGAAAAAAGATTTTTCCCGAAGCGGTAACGATTATTGACGATCCTCATCGTGCACGCGGGCTTCGTTCGCGTGCTTTCGACTCTGAGGGGATCGTGCCGCAGAAACGCAAACTGGTCGATGAGGGCGTTTTGACGACATGGCTGCTTGATTTGCGTTCGGCGCGGCAGTTGAAGATGCGCAGTACGGGGCATGCGTCGCGTTCGGCTGGCGGTATGCCTTCGCCTTCCGCCAGCAATGTGTTTATGGAGGCAGGAAAAGTTTCTCCCGCCGAGCTAATGCGCGATGTCGCGCAGGGGTTTTATGTGACGGAGACGATGGGGATGGGGATCAACGGCGTCACAGGTGATTACAGCCAAGCTGCGGCGGGATTCTGGATCGAACAGGGACAAATCGCATTTCCCGTTAATGAAATGACGATTGCGGGGAATCTGAAGGACGTGTTTTTGAATCTGACTGCCGCCGATGATTTGCAGTTTCTGCGCGGCATTGATGCGCCGACCCTACGCATCGACGGCATGATGGTGGCGGGGACATAATGACCAATCCGCGCATCGCCGTTTTGGTCGATTTGCCGCGCGAGGCCGCTGCGGGTGGCCATGTCAAATACTGGGAGCGTGTGGCACAAGCGGCGGTTCGGGAATCCGTGCCCGTCGATCTGACAATTTATTTCTCCGGTACAGGCGCGGACGAGGTTTTGTCGCCGCAGGTGCGGTTTCGTTTTTTGCCCCCCGTTTTCAGCACGGCGCGTTTAAAATTTCTGCCCTATGTTCCCGCTCATACCGATCTTGCGCCGTTTCATCCTGCCTTGGCGCGGGAATTGCCGCGTTACGACGTTTTGCATGCGACGGATGGTTTTTTCGCTTTTGCCCGCACGGCGGAGCGCGTGGCGCGGTGGCATGGGATTCCTTTGGTCACGTCGTTTCATACCGACACGCCCGCCTACGCCGAATTGTTTACGCGCCAGACCTTGCAAAGCCTTGTGGGAGAAAAGTTAGGAAGCTGGATCAATGCCGTTTTCAAAATCTCCGTGCGCGAACGCGCTAGCAAGGATAAGCGGTTAAAAAAACACCTTCGCGCTTGTTCTTCCGTTATGGCGATGCGTACTGAGGACATCGCCTTGGCGCAAGGTGTTGTGCCGCTCGAAAAAATAATGCCGATGCGTTTGGCTGTCGATAAAGAAATCTTTATACCGCAAGAAGGCGCTCGCGTTGAAATAGAGCGCCTCTATACAATCCCACCTGGGAAATTCTTGACCCTATTCGTCGGGCGTGTTGATGCGGGGAAAAACATGCCGCTGCTGTTACAGGCTTGTGTCGAGGCGATAGAAAAAGGCGCACCCTTGCATCTGGTCGTCGTTGGGCTGGGGCCGATGAGCAACGAGGTTAAGACGCGGTTGGGAAGCAATGCGACATTGACAGGCTTGTTGCCCCCTGAAAAACTGGCGCAGCTTTATGCCGCTGCCGATTGTCTGGCGATGGCCTCCGATATCGAGATTGGAGGCATGATCGGGTTGGAGGCTCTGGCCTGCGGTTGTCCTGTTCTGGTATCGAAGCGCAGCGGCGTCGCGCCTTTGTGTGGAGGCACAGCCGCGATGCAAGAGATCGCAAGTGATCCGGAGGCATGGGCGGAGGCGCTGACATCTCTTGCGCAAGACCGCACACGGTACGCGGCGATGCGCGAGGCGGCTTTGGCTTTCCGCCGCGACAAACTTGCCGGATGGCAAAAAGTTGTAACGGAGGATTTTCTTCCGGTTTGGCAAAGCGCGATGCAAAAGGAGAAAAAATGATGTTTGGTAAACGCATTCTCATTCTGGTCGCTCACCCCGATGATGAAGTCGTGGCTTGTGCTGCCTCTATCGCCCGCGCCCGCGCACAGGGCGCAACCGTCACCACGCTTTACTTGACGCATGGATGTCTTGGGCGGGATGTTTTGTGGTCGTGGCAGCGTAAGCATTACGAGCACAACGTCGCGCGCCGCCGCGCCGAGGCGGAAGAGGCGGCTATGGCGCTCGGCGTGCAGCCAGTAGGTTGGTCGGCGAGGCCCGCGCGTCATTTGTGGCGCGAACTACCGCAAGTGTTTGAAGAAGTTAAGGCAGCCTTGGCGCAGTATCGTCCCGATCAGGTGTGGGTGCCTGCCTATGAAGGAGGTAATCCCGATCATGACGCGTTAAATGCGGTCGGATTCAAGATCAAGCCGCGACTCAGCGTTTTGGAATTTGCCGAATATAATTTCTTCGGCGGCAAAGCTCGGACGCAAAGCTTTGTTTCCACCGACGAGACTGCGCGGGTAATCCTTTTGACCCCCGAGGAGATTGCCTCCAAAAAGGCCGTGTTGAAAATCTACGCTTCGGAAGCGGGAAATCTTTCCTCTCTCGGTGTTGAGCAAGAAAGCTATCGGCCTTTGTCTTCCTATGATTACGCGCAATTACCGCATCAGGGGAAATTGTGGTATGCGCGGTTTCAGTGGGTGCCGTTTCGCCATCCCCGCGTGGATTTTACCGATCCGACTGAGGCGTCGAAGGCGATTGTCGCGTTTCTGGCGTAGGTGTTCCCCTTTGACGGGGAATGCGTTATTGTGGACGCATGTCGGTTATCTCTCCCGCAATCGCGCAAAGCCTGCAATTTTACTTGTCGGGGCCGTTGCCGTGTCCCTATCTTCCGGCGCAGGTCGAGCGGAAATTATTCACAAAAATCGGCGGCGACGTCATTGATTCCGCCGCTGATATCAACGGGGCTCTCTGCCGCGCAGGATTTCGCCGTAGCCACGATGTAATGTATCGCCCCGCATGCGGCTCGTGCAACGCGTGCGTCCCCGTGCGCATTCCTGTGCAAGATTTTTCTCCTTCGCGTTCGTTACGCCGCATTGCTTCGCGCAACCGTGACTTGCGTCTCGAATGTCTGCCTCCTCAGCCAAGCTCCGAGCTTTTCTCTCTTTTTGCGGCTTATCAACAAGCCCGCCACGGCGACGGCGATATGGCGCGTATGGATAAAAAAGATTTTTCGGCAATGGTGCAGGAAGGCCAAGCCGATACGCGCCTTTATTTGCTGCGCGACGGCGGTGTTTTGAAAGGCTGCATGATCGCCGATTATGTTGGCGACGGACTGTCCGCCGTGTACAGCTTCTTCGCCCCTGATGAGCCGCGCCGCAGCTTGGGCACGGCGTTGGTTTTATCCTTGATTCAAGAGGCGCGAACCTGCGAATGGCCTTTCGTCTATCTTGGCTATTGGATCGCGGGGTCGCGCAAAATGGCTTACAAATCGCGTTTTTCCCCGCTACAATCGCTTGGCCCCAACGGATGGGCGTGGCTTAAAGAATAGGGGTTTGGCGAAAGGACGGACAGGATGGGCACTCTTTCTCAGATAACCTGGATGACTCTTTTAGGGCTGTCGATGCTCTTCGTCGGCGGTTTTGTGCTGTGGGTCTATGGCGCACAAAGGCCTCGCCTCAGCGCGGATGCGATCGCCCATGAAGACGAGGTTGTGCGCAAGTTCCACACGCATCTTGTTCAATGGTTCTTGCTTTATGGTTCTGTCATCACCTTTGCGGGCGTGGGGTGCCTTCTCACCGCCGCGATGATGCTGCTTTAGGCGTTCCTTATCCTGCCCGTGCCGCTGTCGGCGAGACGCTACGCAGGAACAGAGGCGCGGCATCGTATTTTTTCACAAGCGCATCCAGCGTTCCGTCGCGTTCAATATCCAGCAAAATATTATCGATCATGCCTTTAAACGCGGCGTCTTCCGGCGGCAACAGCATGACCGTGGGGAACAAGGTCATGGGTGTGTCGGGGAAGGCGTTTTTGATCTTGCCAGGATTATTGAGCATGTACCCGTTCGCCGTGGCGGGATCGAGAATCAGAAAATCAGCCTTTTTGGTAACGAGGTCTTGCAGGGCGTCGGAGCTGCTGGCCAATTCGGGCAACGTGATGTTTTTGCTTTTAGCAAAACGCGCGGAGATGATCTGTTTTTCGGCGCTTCCGTCGATGGTCGAGATTGTATATTGCCCATCGTTCAAATCTTGCGGAGAGGCAAAGCTTCGCGCATCGTCAGCTCTGATATAGACATACATTGGCGAATAGAGTTGCGGCGTGGAAGATTGCAAATTCTTGATCCTTGCTGGATTCAACCAATACCCAGCGCAGGCCATATCGACGCGATCCGCTCTAACGGATTCGACAACCGAGCCCCAACCTAGTTCTTCCTGCCACACGATTTTCAGGCCAAGCCTTTTGCCTGCTTCCTCGATCAAATCTGGAAAAATGCCTGTTTTCTCGCCAGTGCCGGCATCTGCCCACATCAAAGGTTTCCATACGCTGTAGCCGCAACGGATGGTTCCGGTGCGCAAGACGCGTTCATAGGTTGTTTCTTTGGCAGCAACAGTCGCTAGCGTGGGCATCGTCACAACGCCTGATTTCAGAAGACCTACGGTCAGAAGAACAGAAATTGCGGCGGTGAGAATAAGAGGCTTAATGCTTGCCATGAGGGTTCTGCCTTTTCGTGGTTTTCTTGCCGAAACATCTTCAGCAAAAGTAGGGTGAAGTATAGGTTTCTGTATTTACAGGCGCAATATAATATCTTTTATGTTATATTTTAACGGAGGATAGAAAATGCACAAAGATATCAAAAGCTTAATGCGGCGGCTCGGGCTTAGGGAACGCGAAGGCCTTATCTATCTCACCTGCCTGCAGCAGAAAAACGGGCTTTTTATCTATGAAATCGCCAAGGCGACGCGCATCACGCGCAGCACGGTCGATCTGACGACGCAACGTCTTGTGCGGCGCGGGTTTTTAAACAAAATCAAAGTTGGGCGGCGGCTGCGCTATATCGCGGACGCGCCGGAGGCATTGTTGTTTCGGCAAAAGCAGTTGGTCGAGGATTTGGAACAAGTCGTGCCGCTGCTCTCCAAAATCGGCAATCAGCAACAGGATACGGAAGTGATTTATTTCGAGGGCGGTGAAGGATATGTCCGCGCCCATGAAGACGTCTTGCTCAACATGACTTTTGCCGAAGGCGAGAAAAAAGATTTGCTAAGTTTTTCTTCCGGCGTCGACGCGGTGCGGCTTTTCCCGAACATGCAGAAACAATTCATCAACAAGCGCATCAAGAAAGGCGCATGGTACAAGGCTATCGCGCCGCAGAGTTCCAAAAAAGTGCGCGAATGGATCAGCGATCCCAAGGCCTTGCGCGCTGTCAAATACCTGCCGGGTTCCATCGAGCGTTTTCATGTCGATATGCAGATTTATGCGGATAACGTTATGCTTTATTCGCCGACGCCGCCCGTTGGTGGTGTTGTTATTCGCAACGCTAAAATTGCCGATTCCATGCGGAGTTTGTTCGCGTTGGTGTGGTCGCTATTGCCGGAGGAGAATGTTCAGCGATAAGGGACTATCATAATAAATTCGACGCGGTCTTTTGTGGCAAGAAAAACAAAAGGGATTCCGGATAAAATCGCATTTTGTGAAGAACAAAAAGCGATTTTTCCGGAATGACGAGGGATAAAGGTGGGTAATTAGCCTTTGTTGCGTTTCGTCGGTTGTGGCATATTTTGGCGTGGGTCGGGGAGATCAAACATGCGCGTAATATTTTTGGCTTTGACGGTTGCGGCGGGTGTTTGCGCCTTTCTTTCTGCGGCCCCTGTGCATGCCGAGGCGGTGGTGGGGCAGGGGGCCCCGGCTTTTGTGGCATCGACGCTGGACGGCAAAAAGTTTGATCTGGAGGCTTTGAAAGGCAAGGTCGTCGTCGTAAATTTTTGGGCGACATGGTGCGCCCCGTGCCGCGAGGAAATGCCTGCGCTGGAGGCCGTTTGGCGGCAATATCATAACAAAGGGCTGGAAGTGCTGGCGGTCAGCGCTGACCGTCCTCGTGCGCGGGGCGACGTCGATCAGGTTATGCACTTCTTTTCTTTTCCGGCGGCGGTGTTGAGTGCCGTCACGAAAAACGATCTTGTGACCGTGACATCGGTTCCCGTTACTTATGTTATCGGCAAGGATGGCAAGGTGGAAAATATTCTGACGCCCGAAGTTCTACCTTTGACGGAAGTGGGATTGGGCGACGAGGTGAAGGCGTTGCTTGACGCCAAAACGGAGACAAAATCCGATCCTAAGCCAGAAGCCAAACCGGAGCCAAAGGTAGAAGTCAAACCGGAAGAAAAATTGTGAACGCGGCAAGCCCCTTGATACCGCAGGAAAACGCCCCCGATTTATGGCGCGAATTTTTTCCCGTTCCCAACGCCGAGAGTCATAAATACACGCGGGGCACAGCGCTCATCCGTGGAGGTGCTGTGATGACGGGGGCGTCGCGTCTCGCGGCGCGGGCGGCACAACGTATGGGCGCGGGGCTGGTGACGCTCGCAGCACCAAGAGCGGCTTTGCCGATTTATGCCGAAGCGTTGGAAAGCGTGATCGTGCGCCCTTGCGACACGGCGGAAGAATGGCAGGCTTTGGTCGGTGATGCGCGGCAACCGGCGATTTTGATTGGGCCAGGCCTCGGGGCGTTGTGCGCGGAAGAAGTGCTGGCGGCACTGGCGGCGGAAAGCCCAACGGTGGTGGATGCCGATGGGCTGACGGCGTTCGCAGAAAATCCAAAAGCGCTGGTTTCGGCGCTGCACAGCCAGTGTGTGCTGACTCCGCATGAAGGCGAGTTTGAGAGGGTGTTTGGAGATTGGACGCTTGCTCCTGATTCACAAAAACATTTCTTGCTGAACTCCCCTCTCCTTAACTCCTCCCCTCGAGGGGGAGGGGAGGATAAAATTTGTCGTGCGCTCGCCGCCGCTAAACGCGCTGGATGTGTTGTGCTGCTTAAAGGGGCGGAAACGGTTATCGCTTCTCCCGACGGCGCGGTGGTTGTTAACCGTAACGCTCCTCCTTGGCTGGCGACGGCGGGGGCGGGGGATGTTCTGGCGGGGATGATCCTCGGCCTTGTCGCGCAGAAAATGCCCGTTTTTTGGGCATCCGCTGCCGCCGCGTGGATGCACGGGCAAATTGCCGCCATTCATGGGGCGGGGTTGATTGCGGAGGATATTGTGGAGGGAATACCCCGTGTTCTGACGAACATTCTTAATATTTCCGGTAGCGCGTAAGTTTTCATTTTTGACTCTCTTTCCCGCGTTTCTTTGCTATAAGCGTCGCGGGAGGTTGGTGCGGGCGAATCTGGTGCCAATCCGGTCAGGTCCGAAAGGAAGCAGCCGTAACATTTTCGATTCGGGTCGCTGCCAATCTCCCACCCGTCATTATGCCGTCCAAGCGGCAATTTTCCCCTTCCGCAAGGGGGAGGGGAAAATGTCCTACACTCCCGAACAACTGTTTTCCTTTCTCGATAGTTTAGGCATCGAACATCAAACCGCATCGCATCAGCCGGTTTTTACCGTAGACGAAGCGCGAGCGGTGCAGGATCAAGTCTCTGGTGCGCACAGCAAGAATCTTTTTCTTAAAGACGCCAAGGGCGCTTCGTGGCTTGTCGTTATGCTTGCCGATAAACGGGCTGATTTAGCGGGGATTGCGCGACGCGTCGGCGCGGCGAAGTTTTCCTTTGCGAAGCCGGAATTGCTCGCGGATGTTTTAGGTCTGACCCCCGGCTCTGTTACCCCTTTTGCTTTGGTCAATGATAAGGAAAAGCGCGTTACAGTCGTGTTGGACGGGGATATGCTTAAGAACGAGACGATCCACTTTCATCCTTTGCACAATGCTGCTTCGACAACGATTCGTGCTGCCGATCTTCTGAAATTTGTGCAAGCTTTGGGTTACGAGCCGATTGTTGTAGAGTGTGGTTGTCAACAGGCGGGAAATAATGTCTGAAAATCTTTTGAGTGTTTCGCCAATCCCCGTTCGCACATTACGCAACGGATTTGCGCTGCCTGTTCTTGGGCTTGGCACATGGCTTATGGGCGGGGATACGGTTGTCGACCCCACGGCGGATCTTGCGCGGGAGGTTGCGGCGTTACAGGCAGGATTGGCTTTGGGATTCCGTCATATCGATACGGCGGAAATTTATTCAAAAGGCGTCGCGGAAACCATTGTCGCTACCGCCATCAAGGATTTCCCGCGTGCCGATTTGATTCTGGCGAGCAAGGTCTCGACCCCCAATCATGATTATGACGATTTGCTGAAATCTTTAAAAGGCAGTCTGGAACGGCTGCAAACGCCCTATCTTGATATCTACTATTTGCACGCGCCGAATTTAGAGGTTCCCCTTGCGGAGACGGCGCGGGCCTTGAATGTTGCGCATCGTGACGGGCTTATCCGCCATATTGCCGTTAGCAATTTTCTGCCGGAGAGACTGGACGCGTTACAAGCCTATCTCGACAGCCCTATTGTCGTTAATCAGGTGCATTATAATCTGGCTTTCCGCGAAGCGGAAGCCGTCGGCATGTTTGATCACGCTGTTAAACATGATTATTTTGTGGAGGCATGGAGTCCGTTGCGCCTGAAAAAACGCAATGTTGATAATGCGTTAGCTTCTAAAAATGTTTGGGAACGCGGGGTGTATCCTGTGCTGGATGCCGTTGCTAATTCAAACGGCAAAACCAATGTGCAAATCGCGCTGAACTGGGTAGTATCGCACCCGCAGACGATTACGTTGATTAAGTCCTCATCCCCTGCGCATTTGCGCGAAGCGGTGGGGGCTTGTGACTGGTCGTTAAGTACAACAGATGCTGAAATCCTGACTCGTGATTTTCAGCCGCAATTTGTAGTATCGGATAGTATTCCATTAAAATAATGTGCAAAGGGTCGCCTCTTGTCTGAACTCTTCTCCTCCGATAATGCTCCCGACGCCGGACAAAGCGCGTTGTTCTCCGGCGCGGCGGACTGTTCCGATGTGTCGCCTGCCTATAGGGTTTTGGCGCGGAAATATCGTCCAGTTACGTTTGAACAATTGATCGGTCAGGAAGCGATGGTGCGGACTTTGTCCAACGCCATCGAAGCCGGGCGTTTGCCTCATGCGTGGATGCTGACGGGGGTGCGGGGTATCGGCAAGACGACGACGGCGCGGATCATAGCGCGAGCGTTGAACTGCACCGAGCTCGACCAAGAGCGCCGCGACCTGGGTCTTGCCGTGACTCAAGGCCAACTC
>CAIXLI010000215.1 GCA_903920205.1 uncultured Pseudomonadota bacterium | reverse complement strand
GCGGTAACATTACAGACGAGATGTGGCAGAAATATATAGAAGATCAGAAGCCGGAAGAACCGGACGACAAGTTTAAAGTGGTGTAGCTGCCGATAGAGAGTCGACCCTCTTGGGTCGACCATATCCGGCTTTAAGCCGTAAACTGAAACCACCGGCTTTAGCCGTTGGAGTATTCATTAAGACTCGGGGCACCTTCTGCGGGCAGGAGATCCTTTCCGGTTCAGACGCAATAGCCAGAAACGAGGACAAGCCATGAAAATCTTCGGCGTTTGCGGAAGTCCCCGAAAAAACGGCAATGCTCAATGGGCGATGGAACAAGCCCTGCAAGCGTTCGAGGCGCAAGGTTGCCAGACCGCCAAACTTCTTCTCAGCCAAGCAGACATCAAGCTCTGCGATGGCTCCCTGCCGGCAGAATTGGCGGCGAATCCTATCAAAGACGACATGCGCCAAGTCGAACAGGCGATGATCGAGGCGGATATCCTTGTCTTCGCCACCCCGACCTATTTCGATATGGTGACGCCGCAGATGAAAAACTTTATCGACAGAACGGATCCCTTTTATAAAAGCCTGAAAGGCAAAAAGGCGTTGATTTTGGTTGTCGGTCAAGCCGACGAAGATTCCCGCATGGGAACCGTGAATTATCTGAAACAATACTGCACCATAGCCGGAATTGCGGTCGAAGGCGCACTGACATTCCAAGCGACGCACAAAGGCGATCTCGCTCTTCAGCCAGAAGCCGCCGAAAAAATCGCGCAACAAGTCCGCGCCGTTATTCGGGCAAATAAGCCCTAATCCGCAACAACCGCTGCTTCAACCCTATTTCGTCCGTTGGCTTTGGCGGCGTAGAGCGCTTTGTCGGCCTTGACCAGCAAATCGTCGATCGTCGAATCTTTGGCGGCGGCGACAAAGCCGAACGAGGCGGTAATGTTCATCTCTCTGCCATCGTGCAGTTTAATCGGCAGTTTTTCCAAACCAGCGCGGACGCGCTCCAGAACCAACTGACCAATCGGCAGATCCGCTTCCTTCAGGCACAGCAAAATCTCTTCGCCGCCCCAACGCCACGCGTCATCGAAGGGGCGCAGGCTGCGGCTGATATGATTGGCGGTGGCAGATAAAACCCTGTCGCCATTTTCGTGGCCATAGGTGTCGTTGACCTTCTTGAAATAATCGATGTCCATCAAGGCTAGACAGAAGGGCTTGCCGCTGCGCAAGAAACGGCTTAATTCGCGCGTCAGATCGTCGCGCATGCCCGAACGCGACCGCAATCCCGTTAGCGTGTCGAGGCCGGATTCCGCCGTCGCCAAGGCGCGTTCCATCCGCCGCAGGCCGGTGATAAGCTCTTCGTATTTCGCAGCAACGGCATCGTAGTCCGCCGCCGTGACGGGCATGCCTTCCGGCGCTTTCAAAACGACCAAACGGGCAATGCGATGCAGTTGATCGTAAAGCCCTGTAAGCTTGTCCAGCGCAGGTTGGTCTTGCAACGTCTTGGCGGCATCGCTGCGCCACGCGGTAAAGCTTTCCGGTATCGGCAAGGACCCTGCGTGCGCCGTGTGGTCTTGCCGTTCATAGAAAGCGGCGCGGGTCCACGCCGCCATCCACGCAATGTGGTCGTCGATGGTTTGGGCAAGCAAAGAGGCTGAGAGAAAGGACATGTCTGCCAATCTACTTCAGGGAGAGCAAAAACGGAAAGAGGTTTTTAGAACCTGTTGACGATCTCGTCCTACTTGGCGCGAGCCTGAGCCTTGACGAGGCGCTTCTTAAGCTTCAGCGCTGTTTCGCTCAAACGGCTGTTGCGCGTGCCGATAAGCCACGCGTCGATCCCGCCGTTATGTTCGATGGTGCGAATGCCGTTGGCGGTCAGGCGCAGCGAGACGGCTTTGCCCAGGATTTCCGACGGAAACGAACACACTTGCAGGTTCGGCTGCCAACGGCGACGCGTCTTGTTGTTCGCGTGGCTGACATTGTTGCCAAAATGCGGCTTTTTGCCGCTGACGGTGCATACACGGGCCATAATTTTCTCGCGGGGCAAACCCCGGCCTTCATTAACGTTTCGATATCGCGTTTAATCGCGTTGAGCGCGGTTATATAGGGGGTAATGCGGGGGCGAGTCAAGAGATTAGGGGAAAAAGACCCTAGATTAGCGTTTTAACCCTAAAAATCTATTTTCCAGCCAATTGCTTCTCGACCATAGCGATGACATCCCCGACGGTCTTGATATCGACTGCCGAGGTGTTGGCGTTGAAAGGAAGCTGAACGCCAAATTTGTCTTCCAACGCGAAAACGACCTCGACCATGTCGAGCGAGCTGACATTCAGATCGGCAAGCTTGAGCTCCGGCGTCAATTTGCTGCGGTCGATCAACGCTTTTTGCGCGACGATATCCAGAATTTCATCACTACGGGTCGTGGGCATGGGGACGCCTGATTAGTTAAACGATAAAGGAAAGGACTAGTCGTTTTACGTGTTTTTCTCAAGCTTCTCCAGCCTTTCGGCTAAGTGCTCGATTTTCTTGAAGAATTGCTTCAAACGGCTGACGTTGAAGAAGTTTTCCATCATGCGTTCGCGTGGCGCGGCGGGAAGGCCGCCGACGATGGTGCGCGGCGCGACGTTTCCGGCGATGCCGCTCATCGCCATGGCAATGGCATCGTCGCCGATGGAGACATGATCGGCGACACCCACCGCTCCGCCCAAAACGACGCGATTGCCGATCTTGACGCTGCCCGCGATGCCGACGCGACCGCATATCATGCAATTGTCGCCTATCGACACATTATGTCCGACTTGGACTTGGTTATCGATCTTGGTGCCGTTGCCAATGCGGGTCGAGGCGATTGTGCCGCGATCAATACTGGTGTTCGCGCCGATCTCGACATCGTCGCCCAGAATGACGGGGGCAAGCGAAGCGATGCGGATCAGCGCGGTATTGGATGCCGTCACAGCGCCGCCACTGCCTGCCTTGGCGGCTTCAACGCTGCCCGCCTGCGGCGTTACAAAGCTAAACCCGTCCGCACCGATGCTGGCGTTAAAATGGATCATAACGCGGTCGCCTATGCGTGTCCCCGCGCCGATTTTGGCTCCGGCATAAATCACCGCATCGCTGCCGATCACGGCCCCTTCGCCGATATAGGCTTGCGGATGCAGAATGGCGTTATCGCCAATCACGGCATTCGCGCCAATAAAAACTTGCGCACCGATTGCCGCATTTGCGCCCAGCGTAGCGCCTTCTTCGATCACCGCGCTTGGATGAATGCCCGTTTTCACGCGCACCAGTTCTGCGAATAAGGAAGTCAACCGCGCCAAAGCCACGCGAGGCCTTGCCACAACAATTCGCGTCGCCGGAAAATCGCAGGCGGTTTCGCTTTCCGCAATCACGGCGGCTGTGGCTTTGCTCTCTTTCAGCAAAGGCAGTAATTTTGCATCCATCGCCAAGGCCAGATCGCCCGCCCCCGTGATATCGGCAGGATTCGCCAGCCGCGAGACGCGCAGCGTCCCATCGCCAATCAAACGGCCTTCGACGGCGTCGGCGATTTCTTGAAGCGTAAAAGATTTGGACATGAGGCTCACCCAACAAAGAACCCTGCGAATGTCACGATACAAGTGGTCTGGGTCAAGCCTTTTATATGGGGGGCTTAATTCACGATATTAACCGCGCCACCGGGCATAGGCGTGCTTTGGGCGGAGTTTTTGTATTGGCTTACGCCCTTCATCGCCTGCATTTCCTTGATTAGGTTCTGCATGGCAGCCTGCGTATCGGCGTTCGGTTGTGTGGGCGCGGTTGGAGCAGGAGCGGCGGTTCCCGTCGCAAAACGATTGTTCCGCAAGCCGCGTTGCGCTTGTAAAGCCTCGCGCCGCCCTGCCATCGCCAAGGCCAATGTCTGGTTCTGTTGCGCGTTCGCCATCATCGACGAATCCATCACGCCGCCATAAGGCTGCTTGGAACGATCCAAAGGCATTCCCTTGTCGGAAGAGGCTGCCTCTGTGGGCGCGGCTGCGGAAGGTGCCGCTGCGGTCTGCGTGGTGGGGGGTGAAAAATCGGGAACTTGCAAAATGGGGGATTGCAGCGCTGGTGTTTGCAGGCTTACGACTTGGGTAGAGTCTGGTGTCTTTGTCGCGGGGGCGTTTTCGGCAAGTTGTGTGTTTTGTTTTTCGTCTGTGCCGAACAGAGCGGCAACAACGCTGGCCGAAGCCGATTGTCCGTCATTATTGGCCGCGACAACCTCGTCGCCGATCGCGCCGAGAGCGCTAAGTCCGGCAGAGGCCAGCCCCAGAACCCCGCCATAGAGCGTGTCTCCGGCAATGCGTGATACGGGGTTGATTGTCTCTCCCGCCAGCGCACGATAGACAGAACTAAGCACGGGGATATGCTGCAGCGGATTAATCATATCGACAAAATCGTCAAAGCTCATTGTCGCAGAGCCGACGTCGTTGGAGCGGCTTCTGCCCGCATAATAATAGTTGGAATCAACCGTTCCCGTTGCGGCATTTCCGCTCAGGGTCAAATTGGTATTTTCCGATGCGACGGCGCCTATCTGAATCATGCCTTTCTGTAAGCAAAGGCCGTGCCATAAAATAATCCTTGTTTATCAGTCGGTTGTTTTTGGCTGTGGCGTGGCGGGGGGGATGTTTTTCCTACCCCTGCTCCAATTCCGCATCCCAATACAGGAAATCGCGCCAGCTATCATGTAGATAGTTAGGAGGAAAGCCGCGCCCGTTTTCCTGAAGCTCCGCGCTTTGCGGACGCCACGGAGCGCGGTGCGGATACATGCCGCATTGCGAGGGAAGCTGGCTCCCCTTGCGCGTGTTGCAATGCCCACAAGATGTCACGACATTCTCCCACGTAGTATGCCCCCCTTTGCTGCGCGGGATAACATGGTCAAAGGTCAATTCCGGCGTCGGCTTGCGCCTTTCGCAATATTGGCACCTGAAGCTGTCGCGCAAGAAAACATTGAACCGCGTAAACGCGGGATAGCGCGCGGGCGAAACATAGTCCCGCAGCGCGATCACGCTGGGCAAGCGCATACGGAAGGAAGGGGAATGAACCGTGCGGTCATATTCGGAGAGGATATCGACGCGCTCCAGAAAAACGGCTTTAACGGCGTCTTGCCATGACCACAGGGAAAGGGGAAGGTAGCTGAGCGGGCGATAATCCGCGTTCAGTACAAGGGCGGGACAGCTTTCAAGCGACGGCGTCACGACCGTTTTCCCCTTTTCTAGAGTCCGAACAGAAACCCTAAATCAGCGTCAAGCAACCGTACTCTGATAAAATCGTCGCCCCTTGTCCAGAGAAAAGGAAGGCGTCTTACGCAATCCCCGCACGCAGCAAATCATGAAGGTGCAGAACGCCGACCGGCTTGCCGCCTTCGACCACGAACAATTGCGACCGCGCCTTGTCGTTCAGAATTTTAATGGCTTCTGCCGCCAGAATGTCGGGCGTAACGGTCATGGGTGATCGCGTCATAACTTGCGCGGCGGTGCGCGAGGTCAGGTCGTTGTCCATATGGCGGCGCAAATCGCCATCGGTGATGATGCCGACGAGCTCCCCCGAAGCATCGGTAACCCCTGCGCAGCCAAGGCTTTTCTGCGTCATGATAAGGAGAACCCTCCCCATCGCTTCGCTTTCCGCAACCAAAGGCATGGCGGAATCCTGGTGCATGACTTCGCGCACGCGCAGCAAAGTCCTGCCCAATTTTCCACCCGGATGAAAATTGCGGTAATCGTCCGAGGTAAAGCCCTTAATCTTCATCGACGCGACCGCCAAAGCGTCGCCCAAAGCGATCATCATGGTCGTCGAGGTGGTGGGCGCCAAACCCATCGGGCAAACTTCCGGCACAGGCGGCAAAATCATGGTTGCGTCGGCGGCACTGCCCAACGTGCTTTGGGCGCCGCCCGTAATCGCGATCAGGGGGATCGAAAAACGGCGCGTGTAATGGATAAGATCTGTCAGCTCCGCAACTTCGCCGGAATTGGACAAAGCAATCACCACATCGTCACGGACGATCATGCCCAGGTCGCCGTGGCTGGCCTCGCTGGGATGCACAAAATGCGCGGGCGTTCCTGTCGATGCCAAAGTCGCCGCGATTTTCCGCGCGATATGTCCGCTTTTGCCCATGCCCGTCACAATAACGCGCCCTTTACAGGCCATCAGAATATCGACGGATTTCAGAAAACTGTCGCCCAGCGTTTCGGACAAAGCCTGTAACGCTTCGCTTTCTACGGACAAAACATGCGCGGCGGCATGCAAGATTTCGGAATCGCTCATGGGCTTTGTTTGCGTGGCTGTTTTTGTCATGCCGCCTTTTAGCATGGGAACAGGCGGCTGCCAAAGGCCGATTTTAACGCTTTCGTAAAGAAAAACGCGTCAGAATGCCCCGAAGTTCCCTCCCTCACAAGGGAGAGGGGATTCATTGTCCTTGCGTCGATTACAGGATTCCTATGACCAAGAAAACCTCCGCCCCTGCCACCCCCCGCCGCCGCGACGCATGGGCTGAACATCGCCATTGGCTCGACCGTGCCGAAGAAGTGGCGACTTTGCCTCTCGGCAAAGGCGGCAGCCCCCACCCCAGCGTGCGCGTCGGCGCTGTTTTGGTCGACGCCAAGGGGCGGGAAATAGCTTCTGCCGCCAACCGCTTTCCCCAAGGAGTCGACCGCCGCCGCCCCGAACGCTACAAAGACGGCAAAAAATCCCTATGGATCAACTGCGCCGAGCAATTAGCGCTGATGCAAGCTTTACGCGAAGGCAAAAAGGTCAATGGCGCCAGGCTTTACGTCACGCTGGAACCCTGCGCCGTCTGCGCAGGCCTGATCGGCGAATTGCAGATCGCCCAAGTCTGTGTCCCCGTCGATTCCCTGCGCCGCTATGCCAAGCTAAAAGCCAAATGGAAAGACAGCATCGAAGTCGGCCTCACCAAACTGGAAGAATCTGGCACCCGCCTGATTTCGGTAGATACGCATAAACCGAAGAGAAGGAAGTAACCCTTCTCCTTCAAAAAACACCGTCACACCCGTGAAAGCGGGTGTCCCATTTGTTTTCTTGCCTTTATGGTCCGTCTGGTTCTTTCGCAACAACATCTTCACCAAATTTTAAACTCTCCCCCCCATTCTTCCTGCATGATTTTACAATGGCATCACTGGGCAATTCTGGGCGTGGTTCTGGTTTCGGCGGAGCTGATCGTTCCGGCTTTCGTGTTGGTCTGGTTCGGGCTTGGCGCTTTGGTCGTCGCGGGTTTGGTAGCGGCGTTTCCGGATGTCGGCCTAATTACGCAGCTTTTGGTTTGGATTGTGGCGTCGGTGGCGCTGGTCTTGCTGTGGTTCAAAGTGTTTAAACCGCATCAGCATAAAATTCTTTCGGGCCGTTCCTCGGCAGAGGCCATCGGCGAAGTCGGGCTTCTGGTCGGCAATGTCGCCCCGTTCCAAAAATCCAAAGTGCGCTTTCAAACGCCGCTCATTGGCTCCGACGTATGGGAATGCGTCGCGGATCAAGAAATCAAAGCCGGAACCCGCGTTAAAGTCGTCAGCGTCGAAGGCAGCCTTCTTAGAGTAACCACGGAGAAAAACTCATGATCACAGGCGGACAATTTTTTACTATTATCCTCGTTGTCTTTGCGGTCGTCACCGTCATGCGCGGCGTACGCATCGTGCCGCAGGGCGAAGAGTGGGTGGTAGAACGTCTTGGCAAATATTTCGGCACCTTCTTCCCTGGCCTGAATTTTATGATCCCCTATCTGGACCGCGTGGCAAGCCGCGTCGTAACAAAAGACATCATGCTGGACGTTCCGCAGCAGGAAGTAATTACCAAAGACAACGCCCTTCTGATCGTCAACGCCATCGCCTTTGTCAAAGTCACCAATCCGGTCAAGGCCGTCTATGGCATCGTCAATTTCGCCGACGGCATCCGTAATCTGATCATGACCGCGCTGCGCTCGATCGTCGGCGAAATGGAATTGGATGTTGCGCTGTCCTCCCGCGACAAAATCAAAGCACGTCTGCGCGAAAGCATCGCCGAGGAAGTGTTGGATTGGGGTCTGACGGTCAAATCCGTCGAAATTCAGGACATTAAGCCTTCAGCTTCGATGCAAAAAGCAATGGAGTTGCAAGCGGCGTCGGAACGCGAACGCAAAGCCACGGTAACCAAAGCCGAGGGCGACAAGCAATCCATGATCTTACAAGCCGAAGCGCGTCTGGAATCCGCCCGCCGCGATGCCGAAGCGCAAGTGATGTTGGCAACAGCTTCTTCCGAAGCGATCAAAAAGGTAACCGAAACCATCGGCGACAAAGACGGCCCCATGGCCTATCTGCTGGGCGAAAAATATATCAAGATGCTGGAAAAACTAACCGTCTCCGCCAACAGCAAATTCGTCCTCATCCCCGCCGACATCCAAGACACCGTGCGCGGGTTGATCGGCAAGGGGAAGTGATGGGGTTGATATCCGTTACTTGCCCGGAGCGGGATATTGTAACCGATTCTGCTCATACGCCCACTCGCCTCTGGTGCTAAAAAGAGAAAAACGATCACAAAGTTTAGTAGACGCAAACCGTACCGTCACTGTGCTCTTGTCGGATTCAGTTCTTTCTATACGCACCTTGCCTGTTTTAACGCCTTTTTCCTTAACGGGAACGTCTCTGTTCCCTATCTTCCAGAAATCTGTTTTCGTAACAAGGCTATCAACGGTTTCTTTTGCCGCCTTCTGGAACGAGCTTTTCCTTTTAACATAGTGGCAACCGGACAACATCAGCGTGCTTGTGCCCATCGTAGCGATGGCTGCATAGGCAATAATTTTTGACGATATGGACATAGCGTAATCCCCTATTGTCATAATAATCGCACTATAAGTCGCGTGCCTGTCTTGTATATTCTTTTTTTACTTTCACGCCTGATGCCAACAAGGCGATCTCTAAAATCTGTCGCTCTTAAGGTTAACGGCGAACCCTACCGCCCTGTTCCGTCCTTGAAATCCAGCGTATAATCACGGACATTTGAACCAAGGTCGAGTTCCTGAAATCCTGTCGATTGGTATTTGCGCGCGACACAGTCGCCGTCGCCCTCGACGCGGAACGCTTTGGTATCCGTGCAGAAAACATACTTGCCTGACCATGTCGTAGGCGGGGCGTCTTTGACCGTTTGGGTCAGCGCATGCGCGTAATAAAAATAAAAACGCTGCGTCAAAGGCTGTCCGTAAACGCGTGCGCATTGACCTGGCTCTATCCGCCACCACCCCTCAGACACCCAGTTTTCCGTCTTGCTTTCGGTCTTGCTGTCGGTTTCGTCGCGGTAGCCCAAGGCAGCTTCAACGGCGACCGCCGAGCGGTTACAAAAAGACAGAGCTGCTTGCGCCGCGCGGGGATATCCGCTCACAGAGCCCGCAAAAACTAACGAGGCAACGGCAACGATGTGGATAGAACGAGGAAGATTCATGACGCTCGAACACAAAAGAAAACGAATCTGATCTATCACACATTCCCCGTCGAAGCCAAGATGCGCATTCGGGAAAAATCAATTCTGCAAAAATAAGGTCTTTTCTTTCCGTTTTGCCAGATAGTTGGCGGAACTCGCGCTGATCACAGGTAAGAAGCCTGTGTTAATTATTAGCCTTGCAGCTTATCCTCCCAACGCAAAAAGAAAAGGCGGTGGAAGCCCACCGCCTTTCCCGATAGTTTACGATTTCCCCGTTTGGCGGGGAAAAGGCTTAGAACGCCAACTTCTGCGAAACGAGCAGAACATAGCCGTCGT
>CAIXLI010000214.1 GCA_903920205.1 uncultured Pseudomonadota bacterium | reverse complement strand
CTGGCATTTTCAAGTTTGGCAGGGTCAGTTCTAGGCCTTCCCCCTGACTTGCCTCGTGCTTTCGCTGATGATCGTCCTGCTGCCGCTCGTTCTGCACGTAACTCGCGCTCTACTTGGTGAATGGCTCCCATCATCGACAAAAAACAACGTCCGGTAGCAGTAGAGGTATCAATATTTTCGCGCAAAGAAACGAGGTTGACCTTACGTTCTTCCAAAACTTTGGTGGTTTCAAGCAGATCAAGTAAAGAGCGTGTCATGCGACTGAGTTCGGCCACTACTAACGTATCACCTGATCGGACATATTCCAGAAACTGATTCCAGGCTGGCCGATCCATCCGAGATCCAGTCATTTTTTCAGAAAAGATTTTGTCACAACCAGCCTGCTGGAGTGCATCCATCTGAGAATCAAGATTTTGGCCAACACTGCTGACACGGGCATAACCGATTTTTTGTGGCAATACAGTCGAAACTTCTGATGATCTTGTTTCCATAGTGCGATAAGTTAACGCATATTAATGAATAACGCATTATGATTTAAATAACGGTTTTTGCACACAAATAGACAAACATTTGGTAAGAAAAGCGATCTGAAATAGGCAGTGCAAAAAGTGGACATTCTGCACTTAATTAATTGACTCTTTTTTCAAAAGGAATATACATGCCCCGTCGATCGATCCTTTCTGCTACAGAACGAGATAGCTTGCTTGCCATCCCTGATGCCTTTGATGAACTTATTCAACACTATACGTTCTCCGAATCCGATTTATCGATGATTCGTCAACGGCGAGGAAACGAGAATCGTATAGGATTTGCGGTGCAGTTGTGTCTGCTGCGTTTCCCTGGCCAGGGTTTGATAATTGATGCCCCTGTCCCGGCTAAGCTTTTACAATGGATTGGGGGACAGTTACGCATCGACGCAGTATGTTGGCCAGGGTATGCTCAACGGGAAGAAACACGACGTGAGCATCTGCTTGAATTGCGCAGCTACCTTGGTATAAAGCCGTTTAGCCTGTCAGATTTTCGTGAAACTCTACAAACTACGACTGAGCTGGCACTACAGACGGATAAAAGCCTCGTGCTGGCGACAAACGCATTAAATATACTGCGTCATCAGTATATCATTATTCCTGCGATAGATGTTATCGACCGTATCTGCGCTGAGGCTATTACGCGAGCAAATCAGCGCATTTATTTGGCATTAACCGAGCCTCTTTCGGATGAGCACCGCCAGCGGCTCAACAACTTGCTTCAGCGAAAACCAGAGAGCCAGATGACTTGGCTGGCTTGGTTGCGGCAGTCCCCAGCAAAACCGAATTCACGGCACATGCTCGAACTTATTGAACGTCTAAAGTCCTTTCATGCAATCGATCTACCAGTCGGCATTGATCGGCAAGTGCATCAAAACCGTTTGCTCAAGATCGCCCGTGAAGGAGCCCAGATGACCCCTGCAGACTTGGCTAAGTTTGAGCAAAATCGCCGTAACGCCACCTTGGTGGCATTGACTTTGGAGGGAACTGCCACCGTGACTGATGAAATTGTTGATCTGCATGACCGTATTATCGGAAAACTCTTCAACGCCGCTAAAAACAAGCATCAGCAAAAATTTCAGGACTCCGGTAAGGCGATCAATGACAAGGTACTGCTCTACGGAAAGATCGGTCAGGCTTTGCTTGCTGCGCGAGAAAATGGTGGTGATGCTTTTGCTGCAATTGAGTCAATTATGTCCTGGGAAGCGTTTGCCTCAAGTGTGACTGATGCGGAAAAGCTGGCGCAGCCAGAAGATTTTGATTTTCTGCACCATCTTGGGGAGAGTTACAACATACTGCGCCGCTATGCCTCAGCATTTCTCCGTGTTCTGAAATTACGTGCAGCTCCGGCAGCACAAAGTTTGCTCGATGCTATTGAGGTTATCCGTTCCTTGAATGCCGATAACAGCCGAAAGGTACCGTCGGATGCACCTACCGCCTTTATCAAAAAGCGATGGGAGAAGTTGGTTTTCAGTGGTGAAGGAATTGACCGACGTTATTATGAGTTATGTGCGCTGTCGGAACTGAAGAATAGCCTCCGCTCTGGTGACATCTGGGTTGAAGGATCACGCCAGTTCAAGGACTTCGACGAATACCTGGTTCCCATTGATAAATTCAATGCCCTCTTGCTGGCGGGAACATTACCGCTTGATGTCAATATTGACTGCGATCAGTATTTAGATGCCCGTCTGGATCTCCTAAAACAACAACTAGCTCATGTGAATCGCATGGCACTGGACAATGTTCTGCCTGACGCTGTAATCAATGAATCCGGGCTCAAAATCACTCCACTGGATAACGCTGTACCCGATGCTGCGCAGATATTCATTGATCAAACATCAATGTGTCTGCCGCATGTCAAAATCACTGAGCTGTTGCTTGAGGTAGAGAGTTGGACCGGCTTCTCCAGACATTTCACTCACCTTAAAACGGGAGATACAGCAAAAGACAAAACCTTGCTTCTAACGGCGGTACTTAGCGATGCAATCAATCTTGGGTTAACAAAAATGGCTGAGTCATGTCCGAGCACGACGTACTCGAAACTTTCCTGGCTGCAAGCCTGGCACATTCGTGATGAAACTTATTCGGCAGCTTTAGCAGAGTTGGTGAATGCTCAACTCAGGCATCCGTTTGCACAAAACTGGGGTGACGGTACAACATCATCATCGGATGGGCAGCGATTTAAGGCTGGGAGTCATGGGGAAAGTACCGGTCATGTTAATCCGAAGTACGGCACTGAACCGGGCCGAATGTTCTACACCCATATCTCCGATCAATACGCACCCTTCAACATGAAGGTCATTAACGTCGGTATTCGCGATTCCACCTATGTTCTTGATGGCCTGCTCTATCACGAATCAGATTTACGAATCGACGAACACTATACTGACACGGCCGGTTTCACCGATCATGTCTTTGGATTGATGCACCTCCTGGGATTCCGATTTGCTCCCCGTATCCGTGACTTGGGAGAGACAAAACTCTACGTGCCGGAAAACCCGGCTGATTATCCGGCACTTGACAAATTGATCGGTGGCAAGCTGAACATCAAACATCTCCGTAGCCATTGGAGCGATATCTTGCGCCTGACGACATCAATCAAACAAGGCACGGTGACAGCCTCATTGATGCTCCGAAAACTTGGAAGTTACCCTCGTCAAAACGGGTTGGCCTTGGCGCTTCGAGAGCTGGGACGTATTGAGCGAACGCTGTTTATACTGGATTGGTTGCAAAACATCGAACTCCGACGCAGAGTGAACGCTGGACTGAACAAAGGAGAAGCTCGCAATGCGTTGGCTCGAGCAGTATTCTTTAACCGGCTTGGTGAGATCCGTGACCGCAGTTTCGAACAACAACGCTATCGGGCAAGTGGCTTGAATTTGGTGACTGCTGCAATTGTGCTTTGGAACACGGTTTATTTGGAACGTGCTACTAAAGCAGTGAAAGAAAAAGCCAATGTAGAAGACGAAACATTGCAACAATTTTTGTCACCATTAGGATGGGAACACATCAACCTGACGGGTGATTATGTATGGCGCAGTCACTTTAAAGGCAAAGAGGGGGAGTTCAGGCCTTTACGATTCCAGAAAAATCCTTAGCGTACGATTTTTTCCCTTTTCTGAGGCGACCCCATGCTCTTCATAAGCTGGCCTATTTCCATATTTCAGCAAGTCGCCCAGTTTGAAAAAACTTGGGTCATGTATCGTCAATCCAAGGATGGCTTGACGGGCTATATGGTTCGCTTTGCGTATTGGCTCTCTGAAACTGAACCGCCTGAACCTCTGCCTAACGAGGCTCACGGCGCTCGGTTTGCGACGCCGGAAGAAAAAATCAGTCTGATTAATGCCGGAAGACAGGCAAAGCATGGGGCGGTATTCGGGCATTTCGCGGATGTACCGTTTCTCCTGCATACGGAAAAACATGTGCTGGTCATGGCCTCAACGCGAAGCGGCAAGGGCGTCACCATCATCATCCCGCATTTGCTTCGTTATGCTGGCTCGGCTTTTGTTCTCGACCCTAAAGGCGAAAACGCCCGTGCAACGGGGCGGCATCGCGCAACGCTCAATAACAAGGTGCATTATCTCGACCCGTTCGGCATTTCCGGCAAGCCACAAGCGCGATTTAATCCGCTGTCCCGTTTTACCCTGGAAAACATGGAAGCGGAAAGCAAGGCACTTGCTGCTGCTCTGGTCATGGGACAACAAGTAAGGCTTATCCCT
Organism: uncultured Pseudomonadota bacterium; assembly: GCA_903920205.1. Lineage (GTDB taxonomy): Bacteria > Pseudomonadota > Alphaproteobacteria > UBA9219 > UBA9219 > CAIXLI01. The sequence continues at coordinate 2,380 of CAIXLI010000214.1, read as the reverse complement.
TGCCTCCGCGCGCTCTACGATTGATTTCGTTAATTTTGCCATGCCTTATGAAGGCTTCGCAAGCGAACAAAACCAAGTCATATCAAGCCATTAACGTAGTTGCGCGCAAACAAAAGCACCCAAGAGAAAAGGAAGGAAAAACCGGTTATTGCCCCTAATGTGCATGATTTTTTAATGAATATACTGGCATAATGGCTTGCGATCCCATATAATGCGGCTTGCAACAAAGCGAGAAAAGGCATGTCTAGGCTGAATGAGGTCAAAAAGCATCTGCGCCCTGGGCAGGTCTATCGCCGCGCCGACCTTGAACGCTGGTCGAACGCCGTCGACCGGCATCTGGGGCAATTGCGGAAGGAAGGCGTTTTGGTCAAACTTTCAGGCGGTCTCTACAGCTGCCCGAAACCCACGACATTTGGGCAGGCTCCGCCAGATGATCGCGCATTGGTGTGCGCCTTTCTGAAGGATGACCGTTTTCTTCTCAGTTCAGCCAACGCCTATAACGCGCTGGGGCTTGGCACGACGCAGCTCTATAACGAGACGGTGGTCTATAATCACAAGAGGCATGGCCGCTTTGCGTTGGGTAACCGGACGTTCGATTTCCGTATGAAGCCATTCTTCCCGCGCGCATTGACTCCTGAATTCCTGTTGGTCGATCTTGTGAATAATCTGGATCGGTTGGCCGAGGATCATGACGCGCTTTTATCCAATGCGAAAAAGAAAGCCTCCACGATGAACGGACAGGCACTATCCCACGCCGTCCGCGAATATGCCGGCGTACGCGCAAAGAAATTCTTTGCTGATGTGCTGGCAGGCGGTACATTGAATCATGTCGCCCATTAATTTCCTGCACCGCCACCCAGAATTTTCTGACCTGATCCGTATCGTCGGTCGGGATATGTCCGTTGATCCCATTCTGGTGGAGAAGGACTACTGGATCACGCACTGCCTTTATGGCTTGCAGCAAATGGGGTTGGTCTTCGAACTCAAAGGCGGCACGTCGCTTTCCAAAGGCTATGGCATCATTAGCCGTTTTTCGGAAGACATCGACATTCGGATAGATCCGCCCGAAGGCATGAACGTCAAGACGGGTCGCAATCAAGACAGCCCCGCGCAATGCGAAAGCCGAAAGCAGTTTTATGACTGGCTGGCGGACACAATCAGGATAGACGGAATCCAGACCGTAACGCGCGACACGGCCTTCGATGATGAAAAATATCGCAGCGGTGGCATTCGCCTGTCCTACAAAAGCGAGTTGGGTTCCTTGTCCGGTCTGAAAGACGGCATCCTGCTTGAGACGGGTTTTGACGACATCACGCCGAATGCGCCGCGCGACATAAGCTCGTGGGCTTATGACTATGCCGTAGGCAAGGTGGCGATCATCGACAATCGCGCCCCACAGGTTGCCTGCTATCACCCTGGCTATACGCTGGTGGAAAAGCTGCAAACGATTTCCACAAAATACCGTCTGGAACGCGCCAGCGATTCAATGCCGCAAAACTTCATGCGTCATTATTACGATGTCTATTGCCTGCTTGACGATCCCGCTGTGCGGGATTTTATCGGAACGCCGGATTATTCGGCTCACAAGAAAAAACGGTTCCGCTCTGCCGACAATTCTGACATTGCCACCAACGAAGCCTTTCTTCTGAGCGACACAGAAACGCGCCGGAAGTACGAGGCCGCCTATCAGTCGACACGCGGCCTGTACTACAAGTCCCAACCCGCCTTCGATGAAATCATGGAACGCATCAAAGTTTTCATCGAAAAGCTGTGAGGCACGCCAGTGCGACCGATTGTGACACTGAAATTCTGTGCACTAACTGTGCAGTAAAAAGAGCGAAAACTGGAGCGAAAGCGATGCGGTTTGTGCGCAGGCATACCTCATTGACAAGTACCAGAAAAGGACGGAATATCAAAGGCGTAGCGCAGTTCCGCGAAACACACAAAAACCTGTAGTATCAACACGTTAAGCGGCTCATAACCTGAAGGTCACAGGTTCAAATCCTGTCCCCGCAACCAAACATATCAAACACTTAGCCGCCTTATAGGGCGGCTTTGTTTTTTCCGGTGCCGCACTGGTGCCGCATTTTCTGGCTTTTCGCGTCTGTCGCGCCGAACCTTAAACTGAAGCCTTCACGCTGCTTTCCATTCGGGAGCCATGGCCAACAAGGCATCTTCGCCCCCTTTGCACTCATAGGCTTGCAGATCGAAAATTTCGTTTTTCGGTGGCCGGGCATCAATGGCGGTTTTCTTATAGATATACCCTGTTCACGCCAAAACCCGAAAATCCTTAGGATTGATGACGCGAAAGTTGTCGGTGACTGAATCGGCGTATTTCTGCCAGTTTTTTGGGACTTCGTCGCGCAGAAAGCCGAGGACG
>CAIXLI010000213.1 GCA_903920205.1 uncultured Pseudomonadota bacterium | reverse complement strand
GGTTACTCAAAAAGCCAATTTGGTCGTCGCAGAAAGCGAGGTCGAAACCTGTCTTGATGGCCTCCATGCTGGTGGACGTTACGTCAGCCGCACCCAAAACTCGCCTTTTGTTCGAAAAGAGTTACCTTCAGCGTTGCAACCTTTCTGCCCTACTTCCGATAATCGCCCTGACCCCAACAAATTGCTAAGCACCACTTCTCGATTATTGTCAGCGAAATTGTAGCCCTGCAGCACCCTACACTCACCGTTCTTCTTAAGAATCCCATACAGAGCAAGGGGTTGGGTAGCGTTTAAGTAACATCGGCAAAACGCCGTGCCAATGAGTCTAAAAGGCAACGAGAGACCGGAAAAACGCATAGGAGAGAAGAAAGGGCTGGCGAGAGGCCGTAAATAATGATTCTAAGGTTGGGATGGAGCAGCCCCTAGATCTTTTCGGCCTTATTGCCAAATTGAACCGCGAAGTTGTCGGACTTCAGCGAATGCACGAAGAAGTGCTCAAGAACAACGCGCGGATTTTAGAAGAAAACACCCAGCTTCGCACGACCAATATAAAGATTCTGGAAGACAATGCGCAGCTGAAGCAAGATGTTAATGATCTGAAGAAAGAAGTGGCGCGACTGAAAGGGCTGAAAGGCCCGCCGGATATTAAGCCGAATGCGAAGCCGTCTGGTATGGAGAAGGACACGAGCCCGAAGAACAAAGATAAGGAACGCACACGGCGCGGAGAGAAGCAGCACCGGGTTCCCGCAGAAGATCGGGTTCTGCAGCCACAGCAAGTGCCGCCGGGATCTCGCTTTTGCGGCTATGAAGATTACACCGTGCAAGACATCGTGCTGAAAGCGCTGACGATCCGTTATCGGCGAGCGCGATGGCAAACGCCAGACGGGCAATATATCGTGGCCGAGCTTCCCGCCGGGGTCATGGATCACGTCGGAGGGGAGCTGAAGCGGCTCATCTTGATGCTCTATCACGAAGGGCAAACGACGATCCCGCGGCTTGTGGAGTTTCTGGATGCCATTGGCTTGGACGTGTCGGAGCGGAAGATCGTGAGGGTTTTGACGGAAGAAGCGGGGTGTTTTAAGGCGGAGGCGCAGGCAATTTTACGGGCGGCTTTCCGACAAACTGCGAGCTGGTGCTCAGTGGACGATACGGGCGCGCGGCACAAGGGACAAAACGGCTTTTGCACGCAGATCGGCAATCATCTGTTTACGTTCTTTGCGACGACAAGATCGAAAAGCAGGATTAACTTTTTGGAGCTTTTGCGGGCCGGTTATACCGACTATGTGCTGAACGATGAAGCCGTTGCTTATATGCGAGAACACAACATGCCAAGCTGGGCCATCAACAAGCTGAGGGAACATCCCGCGCGACGCTTTGCCGACCATGAGGTGTGGATGGCGCATCTTGAGGCGATCGGCCTGACCAAAGCCAAGGTTGCCCCGAACCCGGTACAGGTTGCTACGGAATCTGCTCTATGGGGCAGCGTTAAAAACCACGGCTTTTTGCAAGACAGCGTCATCTTGTCCGACGATGCTGGGCAGTTCAATGTCGGCATTCATGCCCTTTGTTGGGTGCATGCCGAGCGTCTATTGCACAAGCTGAATTTTTTCACCGACGACGCACGGAATATTAAGGAGCAGGTTCGCGATCAGATCTGGAGCCTTTACAAAGATCTCAAGGCCTACAAGGAAAAACAAAACGCCGCAGATAAAAAGGCCTTGCGCAAGCGCTTTGATAAGATTTTTGGTCAAAAAACGGGGATCACAGCCATTGACCGCCTGCTTGGCCGCCTACGGGCCAATAAGCCCGAACTACTCCGCATATTGGACTATCCGGACATACCGCTTCATACAAATGGTTCCGAAAACGACATTCGATGTCATGTAACCCGACGAAAAGTTAGCGGCACCACTCGATCAGACGAAGGCCGAGACGCAAGGGACGCTTTTCTCAGCCTCAAAAAAACCTGTATGAAACTCGATATCTCTTTTTGGGTCTATCTTGGCGATCGCCTCGGTATTTTACCCCACGGTGCCGTGCCCCCGTTGTCTGATATCCTTGCCGCCCGCGCCGCTGTCTAACTTATTGCACGGTGTTTTGCCGATGTTACGATTCGTTGAGTAATCCCGTTGATTTGCAAGGAGGATTGCTTGATGACGAAGGCAAATACCCATCAACCGAAGATCGGTTTTCTCGAACATTTTTCGATACTTGAAGACGGCAGGCAACAAAGCAAGGTTCAGTTTCCCTT
>CAIXLI010000212.1 GCA_903920205.1 uncultured Pseudomonadota bacterium | reverse complement strand
GTGCGGGGTATCGGCAAGACGACGACGGCGCGGATCATAGCGCGAGCGTTGAACTGCACCGGTGCGGACGGCAAGGGCGGGCCTACGATTCATCCTTGCGGGGTTTGCGACGCTTGCCGCACGATTATGGAAGATCGTCATGTCGATGTGATGGAAATGGATGCTGCTTCGCGCACTGGCGTCGAAGACATCCGCGACATTATCGACGGCGTGCGTTATGGCCCCGTTTCGGCGCGATATAAAATCTATATCCTCGACGAAGTTCATATGTTGTCGAAAAATGCGTTTAATGCGTTACTGAAGACGTTGGAGGAACCCCCGCCGCATACGAAATTCATTTTTGCGACCACGGAAATCCGCAAGGTTCCCGTCACGGTTCTGTCTCGTTGCCAGCGTTTCGATTTGCGCCGCATCGACAGCGAAACCCTGACCGCGCATTTTGCCAAGATTGCGGGATGGGAAGAGACAAAGGCCGAAGACGAAGCGATTAAGATGATCGCCCATGCCGCCGACGGTTCCGTGCGCGACGGGCTCAGCTTGCTCGATCAGGCAATAGCGCGGGGCAACGGGGCTGTCACAACCGCGGATGTGAAGGAAATGCTGGGGCTGGCCGATCGCGGGCAAAGCATCGCCTTGTGCCGCCAGATTCTGCGCGGCGAGATGCAGGCGGCTTTGGAAACTTTCGCGTCGATGCAGCTTTCCGGCTCAGACCCGTTACAGGTTTTGCAGGATATGTGCGACCTCGTGCATTTGCTGACGCGGGGGCAGGTTATTCCCGATTTTGCCGCCGATGCGTCTTTGCCCGAATATGACCGTCGATTGTTGACCGAAGTCTCGGATGTCAAAATTCCGGCTTTGGCGCGGGCGTGGCAGATTTTGCTAAAAGGGATCAACGAAGTTCAGGCGGCGGCGCATCCGGCGCAGGCCGCCGAAATGGTTTTGATACGGCTTGCTTATGCGGCTGATCTTCCTTTACCCGCCGATCTGGTAAAACAGTTGCGCGATACTGTGGGGACTGGTGGCGGTGGTGCGGGGACGGGGGGCGGTTCTGCTCCTTCGGGTGGCGGCGCACCACGAGCCAAACTGGCTTTGGGAGGCGGCGGAGGCGGTGTTGCCGTTTCGGCTCCTGCACCGCAAGTTGCGGCGCAGCCTCAGGCCATGAATTTCCGTGAAATCGTCGCCTTGTTTTCCGAAAAGCGCGAGGCGGGATTGCATGCGCTTCTTTATGGACAGGTGCATCTTGTTCGCTATGAACAGGGATTGCTGGAACTGCGCGTAGGGTCGGACGCTCCCCCCAATCTGGCGGGACGCGTCGGGCAGTGTTTGACCGAATGGACGGGGCAACGTTGGGTCGTTTCGATCTCTCCTGCGCAAGGGGCGCCGTCTTTGGCGGAACAAGACCGCGAAGCCGAGGCCAAGCGTCAGGAACGCGCACGCGAACATCCTTTGATGCAGGCGGTCTTCACTGCCTTTCCAAACGCAAAATTGCTCGCTTTGCGCCAAAGAGAGATTGCGCAAACGGCGGCAAACGGCGATGATGCGCCGCCGGAATCGGACGGCGAGGCCCTTCTTAATGACAGCGAGGATTAAGCGATGAATATCGGTCAAATGATGCGTCAAGTTCAGGATATGCAGACCAAAATGGCGGATATGCAAAACCGCCTCGGCGAAGTTGACGTCACCGGTCAATCGGGCGGCGGTATGGTCACCGTGACGATGAATGGCAAAGCGGAAATGCGCAAAATTGTCCTCGACCCCAAGCTTCTGAACGTCGACGAAAAAGAAATGCTGGAAGATTTGATCGTCGCCGCGACCAACGACGCCAAAGCCAAGGCCGAAGCGATGATCTCGGGCGAGACGGAGAAAATGATGGGCGGGCTGAAATTGCCGCCGGGGGTTAAGTTGCCGTTTTGATTGTTGAGCGGTTGTCGTTCAAAGCCCCCTTCTTATCGAAGGGGTCTTTTTTACTACGGGGTTGGGTTCAAAAGGGCACGATCGCTTGCTCTTTTATGTTGCTCCGTAAGGTCGAGCCGATACGCGCTTTGTTTTAATATTGCCCAGATTTCGGCAGACGATCTTTTGTCAGAAGGAACGGCCTCTTTTATTGACTTATGTCCAGCGTCTCTTAAATCCTCGGCAATGAAGTTGAGGCACCTTGCGCCAGGGAGGCGTGTGTCGCTATAGAGAGTGGCAGTGTGCATCCTTTCCCAAACAGCATGACGAAAAGAACTTGTTGCGGGATGTTCGAGATAGTCGATTACTTGGCTCGCTTCTGTAAGCCGCCGTTTCCTTTGCTCTTTTGCTTCTTTGCGTTGTTCATTATTATAGAAAACATTGAAGTTGTATGCTGCTTCTTGCAACATCCCGTCCACTGCGGCGGGAGAATTATTTCCCTTTGTACCAAGAGCTGTAAGTTTTTTTCCGGCCTTCCGCAAGTCGCGCTTGATAATGTCGACGCCCATTTGCCCGAGTGAAGGATGCGGTGGGTTCATATCAGCCCAACCCTGAGATTCAACAGTCAGGCTTTCGTCCAATTCTTGACTCCATGGAGTCTTCATCGTGGGATTCTGGAGAAAGCGGAGCATATGGCGAGCATGCGCATACGCCCGTTTTCTTGATACTGCCTTGCCCAGTCGTTCGATGCGTGCCTTTATTTTGGGGTCAGCATTGGTGCCTAAAGAACGAAGATAGGAGTATAGAGTTTCGATATCTTTATTATCCGATTGATCAAAAGATGCCGTTGGGGCTCTTTTTTGCTGGCGCTTGAAGGCGGCCTGCGCTTGCTGGGCAAGCGCCGCCTTTTCTTTCTCCAGTTTTTTCTGGTCTTGTTGTTTGGCGGCGGCAATGTGGGCCGAAGACTGCTGGGCAGAATTCTGCTTTGACGCGCAACTAGAGGCGGTGAAACAAAGAAGAACCGCGACAGTTTTAAATAGGCGACTATTCGCTTTCATTTCTTCCTCCATAAATGTTAGCGCAAAATGAGAATGTCCTCTTTCTGCAAGTTTAAAATGTCCTCTTTTAGGCGAGAAGCCGGAGGGGGGACAGATGGGCGAAGGGGCGTTGGGGATGAGCGGAACGGAGCGGG
>CAIXLI010000211.1 GCA_903920205.1 uncultured Pseudomonadota bacterium | reverse complement strand
GTCCCACTCGTAATAATATCACGGAAGGGCTCGATATTATCTGTGTATTTGCTGTCGTGGTGACCAAGTATGATCTGTTCGTAAAGGCGCTCCGTTTTGCATTCTTTTTCATGTTCAAACAAGCTTTCGATCCATTCGGATGGATTGATCGTGGTTGTGGCAAAGAAAATATTCACAACTCTTGCAATAAAGCACAAGGCGACGCCGAAAGGACCAATTGCCAAGGTCAATGGAAGGAGCAGGAGGCTAAAACTTTCCGACGAATTGTCACTATATCCGGAATAGGCCCAGAATCCGACGAGCGCCACGGCTCCGAGGTGTAAGGCAATTGCCGGAAAAATATTCGCGCTATAGCTGAGGAAGAATAGGGCTGATGTTTCAGCTGTCAGTGCCGCAAGGGCAACGCAGTAGAAAAGGACTGGCGGAGATTTTGTGGGGACGTAGGTTGACATGATTTCACAGAGTTCCCGATCTGAGATTAACAGAAGCCGGCTTGGATTTAACATCGGTGGTTAACTTGGTATTAAATGTTTTTGTTATCCCCATAGCCTCCTGATAGGCTTCTATATTTGCATTCACACGAGAAATCCAAGCGCAGACAATACGAAATGTTTCGTGTGTGCGGAGCCCTATATCCGTAAAACCAATTTCTTCTATCTTCAGCATACCGAAAAGTTCGCCTGTATCTTCATCGATCAGCGGGCCAGCCAGCATTCCCTGAGAGTCCAGGATGACGTCATCGCCTTTATTGACGACGCTGACGATGCGGTTTTTGCTCACTATCTGTTGGGCGAGGGGGCTTTTTTTATCAAAGGTTTTTGCGAAGCGATCTTTGGAAGACCAGCCTTGCGCGCTTTCCAGGATCAGCTTGTTATTCTTCCATATATATAATGAGAATTTTTTTGGTTTGAGGGCAACAGTTATGAGCTTCTTGATGCCGGCTGAGGCTTCAAAAGGCTCGAGCGTTTCTAAGGATTTTGCTATTTCGTACATTGTCAGAACGCTACTCTGTTCTTCCACCAGACGCAGTTCAAGCCGTTCTTTTGATTTTTTAACGACGGTGTAGTTCTCGACAATAGAGGCAGAAGTTTCTTGCGCTCTTGATAGTTTTTCCATCAAGTCCTGACGCTCATTAATTTGACGCACACGAATAAATCCGATGCCAACGGCGGTCATTATCCACATAAGGGGAGCCATGCTGACGCGCAGAATATAGTCGTATATCGTTTCGGAAAATGACTGTTCGGGCAGATTGCCAACAATCAGAAACGTACTGGACAACAGAGCCGCTACCAGCCCTTCGTTGGGGCCGTATTGCACAGAAACCAAAAGGATGATGATCCAGAAAGGATGAAAGGTAGCGCTGATATAACGCGTGCCGTCGCCAAAGGCCAGATTGAAGCTAACGATTGCCGTAAGAAAAAGCAGCGTTTCAATTAGAGCTCCGCGCCTAATCTGCGACAGCTTTATCTGGCTGTATTGGACCAAAGCGGCAAAGAACTTATGAGTTGCAAACGGTATGCGGATACTCGTCATATTAATATACCTAAATCCTAGAAAGCAGCATTTTGAAATACACATTGGCAATCTATGCTATAAGGCATACCTTAGAGAAGCGATCTTTATGGTTAATTTAGTTTCACTCGACAAATACATCGCTTGCGGTGTCAAGACAGAGGTGCTTTACGGCGAAAAAGGCCTCGGTTTGTAAATAATCTGCTCGCTTTTTACCCCTTTACCACATCCATTTTAGATCCATGCCGATATTGTCTTCTTTTTCGCTATTGTTCTGGCCACCCAAAAGATCACGATTGGCATGAAAGTTTACGCCGATTTCCTTATCGATAACGTAATTCAGCAACAGGCCATAAATTGGACCGCTGTTGCCAGCGATGCGATTGACGGCGATACCTCCTGACACTTCGGCTTGAAATCCGGCAAAGATGTTTTTGGTTGCCGATGCGGTAAAGGAATGGACTTCGTAGCTAGACACTGGCAGCGGGCTAAAAGCCGTGTGGGTTGAAGAATATGAACTTTGGATGTGCGAGAAATATTCCGCCCCAACGCCATAGCGGGCACCGAAAACAAACGGATCGGCCAAGAAAGAACCCGTACTGGAGGCATCGGATGAAAAAATGTAAGGGTAAGTGTAGTCCAGATCAAAATCCCATCCGGGAGCGCTTGCCGCATTTGAACTGCCGTCCAAGGAATACTGGGTGTATTTTCCGTCGATTCTGGCTTGCACTTCTTCGCTAAAGATTTGCTTGCGTTCGAGAATAACGTTGGTCTTGGTGCCATGTTCAACGGCGCTTTCAACATAGTCCATATCGGGTTTGTTAAAATCGACTGAAATCGAGGAAGCACCAGAGGTATCCCAAAACCGATATTGTCCACCAAGGCCAGCACTATTCTGGACGGCATAAAGGGAGCCGACAACTTCCTGCCCGTCACTAAAGAATTTGTCGGCACTTATCGCGCCAATCTGGCGGTCACCGGAGAATCCTTGCAGGGTTCCATTAGTATGCAGAAAAGGTACACGAGTGTTGATAGTATCGTTAATCAGCGTTGTCGAAAGGGCTAAGTCTGGCGCAATCGCCATCTGGCCTTTAATGGTTTCAATGTTTTCATAGGTTTCTTTGGTTCTTCGGAAATTGTAACCGCCGGAGACAAATTGCCCGTTTGGCGACAGAAGGGCGGCGCGTTGGTGATTCTCTCTATCCAGCGAACCTGACGTGCCGAGCTTGCTGGCTTCCTTAAACGCTATTCCGCGATTATCATTTTGCAGCTGGAGTTCTGACTCAAGCGCTTGAATTTCTGGGGCACTGGGATATTTTTGCTTGAGCTGTTCGAGCAGTGCCCTGCCCTCGTTGAGGCGGCCTGTGCTGGCGTCCAGCTCTACTTTATCAAGCGACAGGCGCAAATCGGCATCATCCTGATCACTTGCTGCGACAGCCTGTATCGCTGGAAAGAAAGACGTAAGCCCTACGGTAAGAAGAGAAGCCAGAAAAATTCTGGTGCTATAGCTTTTCACTGACGAATTCATTTTTAACCCCTTGTTCCTAATCCCCGAGACTTAACGGTTGCAACCGTAGCTCACGAATCGATAGTTAAATGTCTGTTATTACAGGCATGTTGTCAATGCGACAAAATATGTGAAGCTTCGTCATAGTGGCCCGCTTCCATCAATGTTTCAGCAAAATCTGCGCGCAGCGCCTTATTATCCGGGTATTTGCCGACCAACTGTTTGTAAAGACTAATGGATTGAGGCACTTTACCGCTTAGGAAAAGCAAATGCGCCTCATCGGCCAATGTTCCTTCGTCTTTGTCTTTGACTCCATCTAACTGGCTTAAAGCGCGATCGAAATAGGCTTGTGCTTGAGCCGTTCTGTCCGTCTGCTTCAAGAGGCTGCCATAAGCGTAGTTAACGTTGTAATCACCCCGGTTGTTCTTAAGGTAGTGGGCAAGCAAAGGCTCGGCGTGATCATATTCATTGGCGTTAAAGGCCTGCATGCCCTTATGCAAAAGGGCGTTGGAGTCATCAGGGTCGATTTCCAAAATTTTGCTCCATCCGTGTTCTGCCACCGATAATATATCTTCCTGTTCCGCGAGTGTGGTCAGTTGCCCAAGCCTGTTTTTGTTTGATTCGACCGCAATAATCTGATTCAGCACTTCCTCAAGCCGCAACTTGTCATGGTTGTTGATAAGGGCCGTTACATAGATGTCTGTCATTTGAGGGGAAGTGCCCCAGTCATTCTGAACGACACTCAGCACCGCCTGCGAATACCCCATATTGTTGAGCGTCGTCAGCCAAAAAATGCGTTCGCCGCCGGATGTCTTCTGGGCGTGGTTTTTAATCCACTCCATTGAGGACGCTGTTGGATTGCTTTGCCAGAAATCGAGCAATTCCCCAACATCATGGCTGTTATGCGGCTGGCTTCCGGCAGCTTTGACAAAAGCTTTTTCAGCCTCGTTCCTGAATCCTGCTTCTTCCAATATATAGGCAAAGCGTATTGTTTCCGATGATGTCAGGTTTGGGTTAAGCGCGGCTTGCAATAGCGATTTAAGAAACGCCTGTTTTTGCGCTTCCGGCAATTTCAGGCTTCCGGATCTTTGAATCCAGTCGTCAATGGTGTCGATATAAAGAGCGAGGGCTTCAGCGTCCTTTTCAGGCGGAACTTCTAGAAAGGGCAAAGCGTCCGAAAACCGTCCTGTTCGCAGCAAAGCATCGGCGAGACGAAGTTTGTTAAGTGTGTCCGGAGCTGCCTGATAGAGCCGTTGGGCAAAGTCGATAGCCAGCTCATCTCGGTGAAAGTGCAAGGCGATGGCAAGCGCATCAGAAAATACGGCTGTATCTTTGTTCGTATATTGCTCGATACCATGACGCACGGCGTCCGTCTTGCCCTGCCCGACATTAAGTAACATAATCGCATTATTGATGGTGGTTTGACTATCGCTGGGGCTGGTTTGCCGCGCCTGGTCGAGAATGTGAGCGCCCTCGTCCGCCGCATTGGCGTTTAGGTAAAGCGTGGCGATATTGGTCGCCCCCATCTTGTCCAGCAAATCCGTCACGGGGGTGGGCTTCAGCAAATTGAAAGCTGCTTTATACAAGTTATGCGACAAATAGATTTCCGCTATGACAATGCGGCTTGTCGTCGATACAACTAGTCCGGGGGGAAGGTCGAGCACGGCTTGTAGCGTTCCGGGGTTATCCTGTGCTGCTATATTAAGCACGGCATTGAGGAGGGGCGCATTGTTCAAATATGACGCATCGAGCCGATTGTGAATAAGTGTTGCCAGATTGGGACGTTTGATCTGACCAGCGAGGCCCGCAAGCGTCAGAAGTTCGTCTTCCGGCAGGGATGCAATCGCCGTCTTCTTTAATACATTTTCAACAAAATCATAATCGCTTCGTTTGATAGCAAGATTGATCAGAGTCGCCGTATTGGTAAGCGGGAGTGCGCCTCGTTGATACTGGGCGTATAATATCCTGAATGCTTCTTCGTCTTTTTTCTGCGCAAGAAGAAGGCTGATGATTTGCTGCTCAAGGTCAGGCGATTGGTCAAGGGCGGCAAGATAAGGCTTTAATAAATCATAGGCCGGATCGTAGAATCCGTTTTTCTCAAACAGGGAAGCGAAGGAAATAGCGTCTGCGTCAGTGCCGTGTTTTTTGATATATGTTTTGCCGAGGGAAAAAGCCATCTCTGGTTTGTTCTGTTCTAGCAGGAGGCTTATATTCAAATAAACAACATCGGATTTTACTGTGTAGGATTGGTCCTTAACGTAATCGCTTAAAAGTTGGGTGGCTTTATCCTCTTGCCGATTGGCGTGATAGAATAAAGCGAGCCTAGTGTAATCTTCGTCGACAGGCTTGTAATCCTTGCTTGCAACCAGCCGAACCAACGCGTTCATTTCGTCCCGATAGCGACCGAGAAAGTCGTAAGTATTTATTAGCTCGCGGAGATGGCTTGGCGAGGGGGACAGGTTCTGTAATTCTTCCAGCTTTTGGCAATAACTGTTAAAGCGTTGTGAAGATTTATAGAGTTCGGCCAGACGCTTGAGTCCTTCAATCGAGTGAGGATGGTCGTCGACATAGGGTTTGAGTAGGTCGATTGATTTGTCGATATCTCCGTAATAAACATCGAGAGTGATGAGCGGGGCCAGAACATTGATTGAGTGGTCGCCTGCATTGCTCAGGTTCAAGTAAGTGTTTAGTGCCGTTTTAAAGTCGCGGTCATTCATTTCCATTAAGGCAAGTTCTTTGTGGCTCGGCACCAGAAAGGCGGCAATACCGATAGCCCCCAAAGACAAGGCAAGGACAAACAAGATAAGGCGATTAGTTAGGCGCACTTTGAACTTTCGTCATTGTTAAGCTTATTTTTGTTAAAGCACTTTCCTTGAGCGATAGTTTAAGCAGGCAATCGCCGGAAACGACGACATCCGTCGTATGGTCCTTTGAAGTAATACGGTACGTTCCTGGGGTGGCAACCTGCCAGACCATTTCTCCGTTGCCAAACCCTTGTGCGGTAAAGCTTATGGCATTGGCGGCGCGCTTAAGTCCGGAAATTAGCCATCGGCTTTCTATCAGGTACGGCGTTTTTTCTTTGGGTGGAGCATAATAGGCATCGTCGTTTTTGAGCGTGATGACTGGTGCGTTGACTGCTGCGTCAAGATACACATACAGGCTGCCCTGAAAGTGGCGTTCGCCGATAACGCCTTGCGAGCGATCGAAATCGACCGCTTTCATCGATCCCTGGTCGAAACGGATAGTCGACAGGCCCCCCCTCTGTTCGATACGCCATGCGTTATCTCCAAGGGAAACGAATTGCGTACTATAAAACCCTTCCGCCATATGGGTAAATGCGCTGGCAGATATCGGGGCAATGTCTTGCGTGCGTGCGTAGTCAAGATTGCTGAGTAGGGCGTTCAGGCTGGATTCCCGCTCCCCGGCAAACATATGATAGTAGATGCTGAATGGTTTGATGCGCATTGGCGTTTCGGTGTTGTCCGTTGTTTTGCGCAGATAACGGAATGCATGGAAATTCTTTGTCCATAGATCAGTATAGGTATTTTCGTTGCTGGAAGAGACATAAATCTGTCGTTCTTTGCCCACTTGCCTGCCGATGGGGGCTACGGAGGCATAGGCTGGATATTCGGAATCGAAGCGGGTATCTCCACCATTGATGTTCTGAATGCCTGCTTCCCGCGTCATATGAACAGCTTCTTCCCAAGGGGCGCAATCGCCCGACCAGGCCAAGATGTCAATTTTTTTTCCTGGCGGTAGCAGCGGTCCAAGCTCATCGAGCGAGCCTTTGATTTCTTTGTGGATATCGAATGGCTCAACCGCAAATCCACGTGGCACGTCATACCCTTCTGGCAATTTTCCAGACTTGCCGGATGCTGCGACAGCATCGGCAGACGGCTTCCATGTCGGGGTTTTGTATACGGATAAATATGGCATTTCGAGATTAGGGTTCCCTGCCTCAAAAAAATGCCAATTGAAAGGATGGCTGTAGGTATGTGTGCCAGCTTCGACCCACGGTAACGACCAGATTGCCGTGACGATGTGGCGGCTGTCTTCGGATCCGACCCATCGGGGGGCGATTTCAGCAACAATCGGAGCCACCATTACGGGGAGGTCAGGGTAGGGGCGGATGGCTTTTTCCAAGACGACCTGTGATGACAGCGTATGTTTTCCAGCATATTCCTGAAGCTGGGTGACGTTGTTCCATCCGTCTCCGTCGATATTGCTGTAGTAAACGCGACGTCCCGCCGTTGTCGTCGCATCAGGTTTTGGCAGATCGTCGGTCGCATAAGTCAGGCGGAAGAAGGCAAAGGGATCAATCATCCATTGGTTGATTTCAAGCCCATAGCGGTTATTGGTGCGAATAGCGTAACTGGCGTCGATATATCCGCCAGAAGGGCCAGTGATAATCAGATCGCTGTCATCGGCGGGTGCGTTATCGCGGCGGGCGGCAAGATGGACGCTATCGCGGTCGTTTTCGATGTGGATGATTTGATAGGGTAAATTGATCCAGTTATAGGGCTCGGGCGTCAGGAACAGCGACGGCGTATTGTAAACATAAGTCGCGTTCAGTGGTGGCGTCACCCAGCGGTTGAGCATTTTGAACCCCATCCGGTCTAGAAAGTGGTTTGTCAACATTGAGGCGCTGTAATATTGCTTGTTCTCAGAAATGCCAAGCGAACCGACGATGACATATTTTTTGCCGGATTCGACGGCGGCAATCGCCCATTTAAGATAGGCTTCAGCATCCATACCCACATCGCCGTAAAACCATGTGATTACGCCCCTGACATCGGGGCGGTGAATAATATCCGGCAGCGGTTGATGAATGTCGTGGTACTCGACCGTTAGGCCCAGTTGGTTCAGGGGCATTTCGGCGACGGTATGGATGAAAGAATTCTGAACCTCGCCGCCATCATAAAGGCCGATGATTGTGCGCGGCACTGTTTTCTCTGCCACAGCCGCATGGGTTGTTCCCACGAGCACAATAGAGAAGAAACAAAAGAAAGCGGGGAAGGTTAGACGCATCAATTCGCCTTGGGCTCTTCGACAAGCCGGTCAAGCGCTACCGTCGCTACATAAGGAATAAAACCATTTGCGCGCTCCGTTTTATATATATCGAGCAAGGTGGGCGTATCTGTGGGGTTGGCATAATCAAGTGTATAAATTTTTAGGTGAGGATTGTCCCTCTGGGCTTTCTTAAGCAAATCGACTTGCTCTAGATAGGACGAAGTTTGAACTTTCTCATAAGTTTTTTTATCGAAATTATAATCGCTATACACGGACTCTCCGAGTTCCATAGTAAGCGAATCCGCGACTTTTGGTAGCAGCCCATAGCCGCGATTCATCATAATTTTTATCGACGGATAATGCTGGTGGATAGCCTGAACCAGATGTGCGGCTGCATCGCTCATGCCAGCATAACGCGTGGCATTTTCTTCTTCGAGAGCTAGTGGATTGTCGAGCGTGTCCAGAAAAACTCCGTCAAAGCCTTGACGAAGAATGGAGGGGATCAATTCCTCCAATACGATTTTGGGCCATAAAGGATTGCGCAGATCAACGAAAAAGCTGCCTTTCCAATTTTTATTTTCCATCAGAATAAGTCCATGGCTTTTCAGCGTGGAAAAATAGGGGCTTGTCGCTTCGACTTCGCCCAAGCTTATATATCCAATCACAAGTTTGCCGCTTTCTTTCAGGGGCGGAATAGATGTGTGGTGTGTCCCATCGAAAACGAGGAATTGATAAGGGG
>CAIXLI010000210.1 GCA_903920205.1 uncultured Pseudomonadota bacterium | reverse complement strand
GGCACAACGGAAGTGGTTGCGCATGCTACCCGATGGGCTCTAGAACAAGGTTTCAATTTAGAAGCGGTATGCTGCATATATGCTACAGCCCCTTTTGTGCAAGAAGCAGATATAAGTCGAGGTTTGGTAGCTCTTAAATCAGGGGAGTGGGCTTATGCGTTTACCGTCACAGATTTTGCCTCTCCAATCTTTCGATCATTCGAACAAACCTGCGAAGGCGGTTTGGAAATGTTCTTCCCTGAACATTTTGATAAACGCTCTCAGGATTTACCCATCGCATTGCATGATGCAGGGCAGTTTTATTGGGGGCGGCCCTCAGCATGGTTAGAGGATAAACGTATTTTCGACAGACAGTCAAAGCCTATATTGATTCCTCGTTGGCGTGTTCAGGATATCGACACCGAGGATGATTGGGATCGAGCAGAAATCATATTCAAACTGTTAAAGAACCAGACTTATGACAACTAAAACATTTGTAACACCTCAAGAAAATTTTTGGGCAGGGGAGTTTGGTTCTGATTACATTGGTCGGAACGACAGCGCTGCGATGGTTGCTACCAACCTTAATACCTTTTGCAATGCTCTGAAGTATGCGGGGGGGGGGATTAAATCCGTCATCGAGATTGGTGCGAATATAGGGATGAATTTAAAAGCGCTTCAGCTTCTTTATCCTGGCATTCACCTTAAGGGGGTTGAAATTAATTCGGATGCAGCCAAGCGGTTGGCAGATGTAATCGGCGAAAACAATGTTTTTGAAGGTTCAATTTTCGATTATCCAAATCAAGAAAAAGTAGATCTTGCAATAGCAAAAGGGGTACTGATACATATCAACCCGGGTAAACTTCAAGGCGTTTATGAAATGCTCTATCAGGCATCAAAACGCTTTATTTTGCTGGCGGAATATTATAACCCTACGCCAGTTGCCATCACGTATCGAGGCCATGCAGACAGATTGTTTAAAAGAGATTTTGCGGGTGAGATGCTGGATAAGTACCCTGATTTACGCTTGGTCGACTATGGTTTTGTCTACCATAGGGATCCTTCATTCCCCGATGACGACACCAATTGGTTTTTATTGGAAAAAAATTGAAATCCATCCTTATTTTCTCCGCCCATCCCGACGACGAAGTTCTCGGCTGTGGAGGCACTATTGCTAAACTGTCAGCCGAAGGTGCAACCATTCATGTTGCATTCCTCGCTGATGGAGTCTTTTCAAGAACAGGAGAGAAAGCTATACAGCAAGATGAATTAAGCATTCGCCGCACAGCGGCTCAAAATGCATGCGATATTTTAGGTGTAATGTCAATCTCATTTTGCGACTTCCCAGACAACCGGATGGACACAATAGCCCTTCTCGACATTACAAAATCACTAGAATCTCTGATTTCAGAACACCAGCCAGATACGGTTTTCACTCATCATGCTGGAGATCTCAATATCGATCATCGCCGAATGCACGAAGCCGTTGTAACAGCATGTCGCCCACAACATGGTCATCCTGTAAAAACTCTTCTGTGTTTCGAAGTCCCGTCCAGTACAGAATGGCAACTTCCAGGTAGTGCTCCAGCGTTTCAGCCTAACTGGTTCGTAGATATATCTGCAACTCTCAATCGAAAGATGGCAGCGCTGGATGCCTATGCGGCCGAGTTGCGTGACTGGCCTCATCCACGCTCAAAGCAGGGTGTTGAGCACTTGGCGCATTGGCGTGGAGCTACAGTTGGTGTTGATGCCGCTGAGGCGTTTATATTAGGCAGAAAACTAGCATGAAGGTTTGTTTTCGAGTTGATTCTTCCCAAGGAATGGGTTCAGGTCATCTAATGCGTTGCCTGACGCTCGCAGAAGCGCTTCGCAAATGTGGTGCACAGATACATTTTATATGCCGCGACCATAAGGG
>CAIXLI010000209.1 GCA_903920205.1 uncultured Pseudomonadota bacterium | reverse complement strand
GGCGCAGAAACCTTTGCCTCCCTCCGCTCCGTCATATCCACGGCTCGAAAACAGGACTGGGACATTCTCAAAACCCTATCTTCCCGGACCGACGCCCTTATTCCTGCCTTGTCTGGCTAATTAGGGGCTAGGCAGTTACAATTATTTACATATTTTATGCTACAATCTTCATTAATTGATGGAATGAAGTGGCGTTTTTCTAAAAAATGGATATTTGCAAGGAAATGTAATGAGGCGGCCTGATTACAATGTACTGCGCGAGCAGAGCATCTCTCCTGATAGCTTGGGACATGGGGCTGCCTTTGCCCCCGTTTCCTTCTCCAAGAAGCGCCCGAATAGACAGTCCCTGAAAGAAGAGAAAAACACCCAGACACTTGTCGCAAAAGCCGAAAAAACTTGGGGGACTGTCTGCGAAGATCCCAAAATACTCAGAGATCTAAAGATTGCGGCGCGTGTTAACCCGGCAATACCGTTGGCGAAACTTTTAGGAATCGCCACGTTAGAATCGACAGGGATAAATAAGAAAAACCCCCATTCTACGGCAGATGGTCGTTTTGGGATAGTCAAGGGCACAATGTGTGAGATGATTGCGAAGCACGGCAAAAAATTTCAGGAAATCATTGACCAAAATTACAAGGGTGACGGGAATGTTTTGCGCTTGCTTTCGCAGTGCATCAAGATTAAGGGCGGTCGCCTGATTGTAAATCGTAATAAATATGAAAAAATGCTGAAAAAGGAGCGGAAGTCAAGTCTGCGGCTCTGTAGGGGGAATGTAAAAAGGATGAGAGCCGTAGCAAAAGCCTTTCAACGCAAAAGCTTTAACTCGGCTCTCGACAAATTGCGCCATAACACACTTGTCTCTGCCTTGTTTGTCGGAGCTGAGTTCGGAAAAAATGCTGATTATGTATACTCCGATCTTATGTTTGGGCATGGTGCATTACATATGATGGTGAATAATGGGGAACAGACAATGGAATCACTTTTTGACTCCCGTCTGCTCAAGAATAACAAAATTGATCCCAAATTGACCGCAGAGGCTATTCTGAAACAGCATAAAAAGAAATTGTCTGTTCTTACGGATCATTTCCAGAAGAAGTTGGGACAATCTGCTGAACCGCTTCAAGCGGAGCAGGCGGAGCCGATTTCTCAGGCAAGCGAGAGACAGGCGTCTTTAGAAAAAAACTTTCAGGCAAGCCCGAGGTTATTCACCCATCCAAGCCCCTATGGCCTAACGGGTTAATGAAAGAATCCGAGGTCCGCGCGGGGTTTTGTCAAAAGGATGGCGGTTCTTGCGGCGTGAGGGCGCTTCTTCAAACCATTAGCTCCCCGCCTTCTTAACTATCCTCTGTTCAACTAAGGCTTCCAAGAATTCATACTTCCGGTTCCTTGGGAAAAACGGCGGTGGTTTTATCGCCATATTGCCTTGAAAAAATGTGTGCAAGTAATTGTTCATATGTCTTGTGCTATAATTTTACCACATTGAGAGAGGAATTTCCGTTTTCCAAAACAAAACTATTATTAGAGAAATAGAGTGAAAAAAATTCACAAAGCGCTTTTTGTTGCAGCGGCTACTGCCGCCACTTTGGGTGGCGGGGGCGCCAGGGCTCATGCGCACTTGCACCACTTTTCTGCCATCCATAAAAAGCACACACACGTGGCCTCGACGGAAGGCAAAAAAAAAGAAAAGCTTATCGATGAAGCCCATACCCTTTTCGATCGGGTTAAGAATCATCCGACGCTGCTGAAAGACATGGAGATTGCGGCTCCTCTTACTGGCATGTCTGTGGACAAACAACTGACGCTGATTAAGTGGGAATACGGCGGAGTTTCCTTAAAGACCCCTAAGGCCTCGGCTAAGAACAGCGCTTCCTCGGCCACGGGAGTCATGCAGATTCTCGATGACACTTTTACCGAAGCGGCAGCCAAATATGGAGAACGCTATCAGGAAATTATTGCCAAACATTATCCGCAGGTGGGACGGGAATTGCGCGAGGTTCTGCCTTTCCTTACAATGAAAGGCGGCGTCGTCGTTTTGAATAACAAAGCCTATAATGCGCAGGCTGCCAAAGGGTTGAAGGGCGCGTTGCGCTATGCGCAGAAACACGGGCAAGATTTAGGAAAAACGAAGAGAGTTTTTTTGGCGCAAAACGGCTCTCTTAAAAATAAAGTTTTAAGATTACGCAATACGCCGCTTGTGTCGCTTCTATTTGGAGAAACCGCCCTCAAGGAAGAGATGGCGAGGCAAGACCCCACGCAAGCAAAGACCGCTTCCATCGAAGCCATATACTCGGCGCACCAATGGGGGCCATCTCGGGCGCAGAAAATGGATGAACAGCCCAATGCGCCGATGAAGCGCTTTGTTTCCCTGACGACGCTTAAAAACAACAAAGTTTCGGGCGAGATAACCCCTGCGCGGTTAAAGCTTGCGCGCAAAAAGGAGGCCCTAGTTCTTAGCCAGTGTTTTAGGGAGGACCTGGCCAAATTAAGGAAACCTTTGAGATATGTGCAGGCAGTTGCTAAGGCGCCCCAATCCCGAGGATTCTTTGCAAAACTGATGGGGCCTTCATAACAAGGCGTTCTTTCACGTCCGAGGCTCTTTGCATTCCAACAAACTTTGCGCGTTCGGTATTGGCCAGACTCTGTTAAAATGCTATATTCTCCGCCCAGCCTCAACACGGAGTCCCCCTATGCGCGTGCGTGTTTACAGACCCTCTTCATCTGCCGCCCAGTCGGGACGCGCCAAGGCGCACCAATGGGTAGTGGAACCTGAACTCGTCACACCACGCTTGCCGGAGCCAATCATGGGATGGGTGGGCGCGGGGGACGCGTTTTCCGAGCTTAAAGGCCGTTTGCGTTTTTCGTCGCAGGAAGCCGCGCTGGCTTTCGTGAGGAACAAGGGCTGGGAAGTTTTTGTCGCGGAACCGGCGGAACGCCGTTTGCGCCCCCGTAATTACCTCGACAATTTCTGTATTACCAGGCCGTTAGACGAAGAAAGAGCCGCACGCGCCCTTTAAGGGGATTTTATTTGCCTCCCGCGCGGCGTTTTTGTTATGCCTTGATGCATTCAACAAAAAGGCATGTCCCATGGCGGCAACCGGAAAATATCAGGTCATTGAGGCGCAAACGTTGGAAATGCGGGAGCATTATCGCCTGCTTCTCGAACAGAAGTTGAACGATCCAACCTTGCCCCCCGAGCTTCGGGCGGAATTGCAGCACGACCTTAGCCACGCCGTGACCAAGGAAACTGACGCCCGTTATGATCTGCTGAAGGCAGAGGAAGAAGAAAAAAAGAAGGAAAAAGGCGAAGGTGGTGAGGACGGCGGACAACAAGGCTCCGGCGGTTCGGGCGGCGGTGACAGCGGCGGCATGAAAGAAGAGAAGGCGGAGCGCGAGGACTTGTTGTCATTCGAAACGCTCGCGCTTTTGTTCTATTTGGCAGAACAGGATATTCAAATGCCCCATCTGGCTCCTGCGGAGCCCTCGCTTGCCATAACCGATCCTGCTTTGGGCGCGGCGACGCTGCTTTACAATCCAGAAGAAAAGCTTGCTTTGGTTCAAGAGCCCTATACGCTGGAGCAAGAAAAGCTTGCGCATTCGCCCGCCGCGTTTCTGCCCGCGCTTGAAAAACATGCTTTGACGATGGGCGCAAACGTGATGCAGCTTAAGGTTCATCCTTCCGCTGTCGATCTTTTCAGGAAGAAATTCGGCTATGAGCTCGTGCCCCAAGCGGTGAGCCGCAACAATGCGGCGGTGTTGAGGATGAGAAAGGCACTCACCCTCTCAATGACGCCTGCCTTTGACGGCGGGTTCCCTACGGGCTAAGAGCCTGACACGTCCGAGAGGACTTTGTTGCGCCCCGTTTCTTTGGCTCGGAACAAAGCCGCGTCGGCGCGGTCGAAAACCTTGTTGGGATCGCCCTCAACCTCGGGTGTTGTTTCGGCGACGCCGATGCTAATTGTGACCTGAAGGCTTCCCGCGTTGTCTGGCAAGGGGATGGGGGCATCGGCGATGCTCTGGCGAACGCGCTCCGCAACTGTCGCGGCGTTAGTCAGTCCCGTTTCGGGCATGACGACGGCGAATTCTTCGCCGCCCATGCGAACAAAGAAATCGGAAGGTCGCACACCATTCGAGATGCGTCGTGCGACCTCTTTCAGAACGGCATCGCCTGCGGGGTGTCCGTATGTATCGTTGACCTTTTTGAAAAAATCGATGTCGATCATCTGAACAGAAAGGCTTTTTTTCCCTTGTGCTGCGTGCTGAAGAAAACGCGGCATATGCGCATCGAGGTAACGTCGATTAAAAGCGCCCGTCAGAGGATCAACCAAAGCAAGCATTAAGTCGCGTTCTAACCCGTTGCGCAATCGGTCATAATACCGCTTGTGTCGCAGTTGCGTGCGGGTGCGGGCAAAAAGCTCGTTGGTATCAAAAGGTCGTAGCAGATAATCGTTGGCGCCAAGATCCAGTCCCTTGGCAACGCGGTCTACGTCTTCGTGGTTGGCGAGCATTAATATGGGCACATGTCGCGTCACCGGATTCGTGCGCAGACGCGCGCAGATTGTCAGGCCATCTTCATCCCGCAAATTAAGGTTGGAAAAAACAAGATCATACGCACCGACAGCCAAAGCGGTTTCGGCTTCGACTACGCTTTTCACCTGCGCGATATAAGCCGCAAGTGGGGTCAGTGCTTCGCACAGGAATATGCTGTCGGCCTTATCGTCATTGACGATCAAAATGCGGCTGTCGTGAACGTCCAGAGGGTCGGCAAGGATATCGGCAGAGACAGGTGATAGTTGCAGCGCGGTCGCTTCGCGTAGACGCCATTCGTCCATCAGAATCTTCATGCGCAACAGGGAGCGAATGCGCGCCATCAAAGCAAGGTCGTTAATGGGCTTGCCCAGAAAATCGTCCGCCCCAGCGGCCAATCCGCGTACGCGATCCGCGACATCCGACAAAGCGGTAATGATAACAACGGGGATATAAGCGGTGGCGGGATCAGCCTTCAGTCGCTGGCACGTTTCGAATCCATCCATCTCCGGCATCATGACGTCAAGCAAGATGATGTCAGGCTTTTCCTCTCCGGCTTTTTTCAGTGCCTCCACGCCATTGGCTGCCGTCGAAATGGTATAATAATCATGCGCTAGCTTCGCTGAAAGAAGCTTGACGTTCAGAGGCGTGTCATCGACGATCAGGATGCGTGCTGACATTATTCCAGATACTTTTTGACGGTAGCGATAAACTGATGCACGGCGATGGGCTTCGATAAATAATCGTCGCAACCTGCCGCGCGTATTTTTTCCTCATCGCCGCGCATAGCAAAGGCGGTGACGGCGATGATGGGAATGACTTTTAACTCATCGTCGGCCTTCAGCCAACCGGTTATCTCGATGCCGGAAACCTCGGGAAGTTGGATATCCATGAGAATCAAATCGGGGTGGTTTTGTCGCGCAAGATCCAGCACCTGAAACCCATCGCGCGTGTGCACCGTTGCATAGCCGTGCGAATCCAGAAGATCGCGGAACAATTTAAGGTTTAAATCGTTGTCTTCAACGATCATCACCATTTTTTTTCGGTGCATGTCGTGGGTCATTGGCAGTTTGGGGCGGGCAAGGCCTCTACCTCTTCCAGGTTTCCGGTGACGGAGAAATCCCCGTAATCTATCTTCATGTGTCGGGCGATGCCGTTAGCGAGAAAATCCATGTCCATTTCATAATCCGGCTCCCCCGTCTCGGAGCCGACATTAAAAAACGCCATATGCACGGGCCATTCGGCGCCTGTCAGCAAGGGGTTCTCTTTGATCTTGGCGCTTAGAACGGGTTCTGCCTCTTTTGCTCGTTGTGGCAGAATAAAGGCGCTAATATCGCTAGACCCGTCCTCGTCAGAGCCGTCAAAAACGCGGCGCGAGAAGAATTGCTTCCCATCCGCTTGCCCCATGGAGGCTTGTTGTAGGATTAGCTTGGTGTGCGCTGCAGGGAAGATCGTGCCGATAGGAAAGCGCGCCGTTTTTCCTTCGGGAACGCCATAGACTGCGGAAACGCTGCTATCCTCGTTCTGCACGGCCTTGCCGCGATAGTTTTCTGTTTCCCGCCCGTCTGTCGTGCGGCGGATATTAAAATTGTACTGTTTGCCGTCTTTTGCTTCCCATGTCAGCTCAGTGCTGATGACGTCTTGATCATCGTTGTCGGCATAGCTGAAATGCAAATTCATGTGTTGTTGAATGGCCCACCCGTCGCATACATCCCGCCATTCAAATAGCATGCGTCCCGAAACATCGGTAATGTTGCCGCCGTTTCTAACGGAAGATAGATTCATCCTGTAAATTGCACGATGTGGCGCGACGCTGACGGATTCGGCTTGTGCTGCGGGCGGAGCTTTCGGCGCATTGGAGAGAACAGGCGTACCCGCAAACGCGGCGGCAATGATTCCGACAGCGCCCAGCGCACAGAAGGACAGTAGGCCAAAGGCGACCAAACCACGATGGGACGAAAAACGACGCACAAAAAATCCCCTGATAAACCGGAAAAGGGCTGTCCCTTCATAGCGCCCCTATCGTTAACATAGTGTCAAGCCCTTGGAAAATTCATCCATTATGGCTTTGAGTAAAAGGAGCGGATAGGGAAATTAATGCCCCTTGGGTATGCACGCTCGAAACAGTGCATAAAAAATATATACATAATTCAACGCGTTAGTTGGTTGTGGATAACTTGGCACGCGCTTTGCGCTTAACCTCTCGGTTCTTTTTGACAAGGAGTTTATCCCATGCGCGTACAGACCAAAGAGCAAACCTCATCCGATCTGCGCCCCGCCCTTCTTGGACAAGGCTGGGCATTGTTCGCAACGCCCCATGACGACGAGAGCGGGGAGGGCAATCTAAAGGAAATCGGCGCGGCTTTGCATCAGGCGGAAATCGTGATCCGCGCTCAGGAAGAACGCATTCGGCATTTGGAAGAAATCGCCCTGACTGACGAATTGACGGGTATCGCTAATCGTCGGGGCTTCCTCGCAGCGTTCGAGCGCGAATTGGCGTTGGCGCGGCGCGATTCCGGCTGCGGCGGCATTTTGGTGATGCTTGATTTGGACGGATTCAAAGGGATCAACGACAAATGGGGACACCAAGCAGGCGACGCTTATTTGCGGATTGTCGCGGAAGTATTACGCGAGAACCTACGCTCCAGCGATATCGCGGCGCGCGTGGGCGGCGACGAGTTCGCGTTGCTCCTGACGCAGGCCGATGAGCAAAGCGGGGCGCAGCGTGTCGCTAACCTCGAGCTAACTTTCTGTAAACGGGCAATGGTTTTACGCGAACGCATACCTTTGCGCGCAAGTTTCGGTTTTGCCGCCTATGCTGGTGGCAATAAGGCCGAAGCTGTTATACAAGAAGCCGATCGTCGGCTTTATGCCCATAAAGCGCAGAATAAGAAGTTCATTGCCGCCGATTAAAAAGGGCTTCGGCTTTTGCACGATAGGAAGCGGCCTTGTCCTTGTCATGAAGCAGCAAGTCGTAAACATTGCCTAGTGCTTGATAAGAGCGATAGAAGCCTGGCTCCAGTTCCAAAGAGCGTTGCAAGTTTTGAATGGCTTTTGCGACATAATTTTCTTGCTCGGCGTTACGCAAATAAGTCAGTGCAAGATTATACCGTGTTTCGGCATAGGTATCGGAAACCTTAATGGCTAAGTCGAATTGCTCGATGGCCTTGGTATATTGTCCGTGATCCGAATAATAAAGCGCCAGATTGTTATGCGCTCGCGCCGAATTTTCTCCATAGGCAAAGATGTTATTATAAAAGACGACAGGATCGTGCCAAAGCTTGTTTTGGTCATAGGTCATGCAGAAAAAGCAGATAGCCCAACCTATCGTGGCAGCGCCACTAGCAAGGAGAAACGCCCGCGCATGATTGTGTGTTAGCCCCACTACCGTTTGCGCAAGCCCCAAAAGCAACCCTACCGTGGGCAGATACATCCAATGTTCCAGAAACAGCGAGTTCATAGGCACAAGCAGTCCCGTATCCGGCGCATGCGCTGCCGCAAACCACAAAAAACCCCAACTCATTTCGATCCACGCGTTGGCGCGGCAGCTATGGACGCAATGCGCAAGGGCGAAAACGACCATCGTTAATCCCGCAGCGACGGGGATTGACAAAAAGCTTCTGTAAATTGTGAAAGAGCGTTCCATATGAAGGCCCGTTGGCCAGATCAGAAGCTTAAGATAGAAGGGCAGTGTGGCAAAGAACGTGTAGACCCTGTCGATCGGATGCTCGGCATACATTTTTAAATCGGAGAATTGGGGAAGCGCATAATAGTGGGCGTAGGTCTGGGGGCCATCGAAACCCGCCGCGTGTGTGCGCCAAAAAACATAGGCAAGAGCCACGATCCAGAACGGGATTGTGCGCCTGTAGAGACGAAAGTCCAACCGCTGCGGGCTGGTATAAAACAAGCATGCCATAACCAAAAGAGGAAACATCACCGCCGTTTCTTTGCTCAAGAGGCCAAGCAGGAACAAAGGAAACGTAATCAGGATTTTGCGTGGCGTGAAATCAGGCAGTAAAACAATGATTGCCCACAGACAAAAGAATGCGAACAAAGGATCCGCCGTCGCGCTCATATAGGTTACTGCCTCAGTGTGCAGCGGATGAAGCCCCCATACTAAAGCCGCAAGAAAAACGCCTCTGGCATCGAAACCTAACTTTGTGCCGAGTCTGTAAACGAAACAGGTGTTGGCGGCGTGAAGCGCTAGATTCAGGGTATGAAACCAAAAACTCGACCCATCTCCCGCGTGGAAAGCCAGCAGGCAAAGCAAAATTTGCATAGGGCGATAAAATCCGCCCGCAATATGGGCACCGCTGATGGTTGATCCCGTCAGGATATCGCCGATATGGCTCCACCCGCGCAGATAAGTATTCAGCGTGATAATCAAATCGTCGTCGAAAAGAAAGGCGTTGTCATAAATATTGCCATAGGCTGCAAAAACGATTAGCGCCAAAACCCAGTAAGGCGCTATGGCGCGTACGGGGGCGGGCAGAAAGTCATGAAGGTGGGCTTCAGTGAGGGCGGACATGCGGGTAATGGCGAATCTATGAAGATAGACTTTACACTACAGGTAGTTTTCCCATGAAGCCAGGTATGGATGAGCGGCAATATTTTTGGCTTTCAAGCAAACAACCTCTATGCAAAGAATGGCTGCAGTCTATTTTCTTCAAACGATGGATCACAAGGTAACGCCCCATGCCGATATTCTTTATCGTTTTTGCGGTTCTTCTTGCGATCCCCGTCTTCTGGCCACAGGTCGATTTGCTGGTCTCGGGGCTTTTTTACAGCAAGGAGCAAGGGTTCTTTCTGGCGGACAATACTTGCCTTAACGCGATCCATTGGTTTGCCTTTGACGGGGCGCGGGCGTTAGGTGCAGCGTTTGCCTTGGGGGCCATCGTGGCGTGGTTTCGGCGCAAGGCGGGATTTGTCCTTGATGCCAAAGCGTGGCTGTTCTTGCTTCTGGCGCTTGTGATCGGCCCCGGGTTAGTGGCGAATCTCGGGCTGAAAGATCATTGGGGTCGGTCAAGGCCGCGCGAGGTTACAGAATTCGGCGGTGTGGAATCCTTCTCTCCCGCGTTGGTTCCCCAGTTTCAGAAAGCGCGTTCGAACGGTTCTTTCGTTGCGGGAGATACAGCGTTCGGCTTCTTCTTGCCCTCTTTTGCCTATATCGTTCCCCGTCGTTCCTCGCACCGCGTTTTTTGGGGCACTATGGCAGCGGGGCTTGTCTTCGCCTTCTCAAGGCTCTCCATGGGCGCGCATTTTCTTAGCGACAACCTCTATGCCGCGTTTTTTATGCTGGCCTCGACCGCTTGTGTCCATGCTGTGATGTATGGAAGGCAAGAAACAAAGGCGCGGTGGCGGTTCTGGTTTACGCGTTCCACTGACGTTTAAGCGCCCTTATTCGCGCTACGGTTTCTGGATCCGCAAATCCCGTCATGTTTTCTGGATAATAGCGGCGCTGAAAGGCTAGAAGCGTGTCTGAAACCGAGGCTGTGTCATAGCCGATGGCACCAAGCTTTTCGACGATTTCACCGTCGCGGACGGCAATAAAATCTTCCGGCAAGGGGGCGGGCCACAGCCCCAATCCTTCCTGCGCTAAAAGTTGCCAAGGGAACAATTCTCCCGGGTCTTGCTTGCGAGTCGGTGCAATATCGCTATGGGCGAGCAAAGCGGTTCTTGCGGACAAGGCGCGACACGCAATAATGTCGCGCGCCAGTTTTGTGAACGCGGCGATTTGCGCCTCGGGAAACGGATGATAACCAAATTCATGCCCGGGATTTACCAATTCAATGCCGATCGACGCGCTGTTCATATCCCGCATACCGCGCCAGAAACTTTCTCCCGCGTGCCACGCGCGCTTCGACTCGTCAATCAAAGGCAATGTATTGCCGGATTCGTCGATAACATAATGTGCTCCGACTTTCGAGGCAGGGTCGCATAGACGCGCTACGGCGCTCGGCGCATCTTTCATGCCAGTATAATGCACGACAATAGACGTCAGTTCGATATTCGCGGCACGGTCGTTGAAATTAGGGGAGAGGATTTCGTTCATCTTATCCCCTTAATCGTGCAGGCTTCGTCATAGGCAACATTAATACGCTTCATCTTTTCTGTAGCAGTGGCAACAAATTCTGGAGGCATGCCTTGCGCCATTAATTTATCGGGGTGATGTTCGCGGATAAGGGCGCGATAGGCAGCCTTTACTTGCGCTTCCGTTGCGGATTCGGCTACGCCAAGAATGGCGAAAGCCTCCGCTGTCCTGTTGCGCGGTCTTTCGTGTTCGGGAAACACAACGCCCGATTGCGCAGCGATGCGGGCGAAATCCTCGATCCCAAAACCGAAGATGTAGGAGACGCGTTTCAGAAAAGTAATTTCTGCGGGACTTAATCCCGCAGAATCCGCCGCGCCTATGATAAAAAGACCGCTCAGAATCTCTTCCAAAACTGGGGGATTGCGGCGGAAAACATGCGCCAGTCTGAAAGCATAGGGTTCAAACCCATCGGCGCTCAACCTTGCTCGATTGAAGAGGCGTCCGACCGCGTCTTCCTGTGCTGGTGTGATATGAAAGACGCGTTTGAATGCATTGACCTCGGCGCGGGTAATCTTGCCGTCGGATTTCGCCATTTTTGCGCCTAACACAATGACGCCCATTGTAAAAACAGCCTGTTCTTCATTGGCGGAAAATTCGCCATAGTTGTTCCACAGGTTGGACCACGCCTCCGCGGTATTAATCCTCTGCCTGTCATGCATATGTCCGACGATCACGCCGATGACGGCACCCCAGGGGCCGCCGAGGCTCAACCCCAAAACGCCGCCAATAATCTTACCCCAGGATGTGCGCGAAGGAAGAGCCACTTGATTTGCCGTGCCGCTTGGCGGCATAATGTTCCGATGGAGTCTCAAAAGAAAAAGTCTGGCAACAAGTATGATTCTTCCTCCGCCCTTTTGCAAGGCGTGGGTTTGCGTCCTACGAAACAAAGGCTTGCTCTGGCTGGCTGGCTGTTTGACGGCTGCGATAAGCATGTCACCGCAGAGCACGCTTATGCCGCCGCCGCCAAGAGGCGCTCATCCATTTCGTTAGCGACCATTTACAATACGCTCAATATATTTACCACTGCCGGACTGTTGAGGCAGGTCGTAATCGATGGTGGACATATCTATTTTGACACGAACACTTCCGCACACCATCACCTTTTCGACGAGAAGAAGAGGCTGTTGACGGATATCCCCGCTTCTGCCGTGCGCTTGGCTCGTTTACCGAAATTGCCGTCGGGGACGACTTTGTCCCGCGTCGACGTCGTTCTGCGCGTTCAGTCGCGCTCGTAACCCGAATTCAGGGGGACAGGGCGGAATCATAAATCGTTAACATTGGAATGATTGAGGCAGTTTGTCAGAAAAAGGTCGTTCAAGCCAGCTTTTCTGCGTTTTGACTTGAGGGATAGTTTTTCTGGGATGCGTTTGAGCATGTTGAAAGCAGCGTGTT
>CAIXLI010000208.1 GCA_903920205.1 uncultured Pseudomonadota bacterium | reverse complement strand
GTGGATAAGGGCGGGTGCCGCTAGCGCACAACCTGAGGGGTGCGCGTCACCCGCCCTTACCCACAGCCCCCATCTCCGTCCCAAAAGAGGACATTCTCACGTTGCGGGAAAAAAGGACATTTTAACTTTGCGTTGACAAAGGGTGGTCCCGTATTGCTTTCAAGGGGGAATTCTGATAATTTTAAAGCGTTGTTTAATCGGTTTTTTTAAATTTGGAGATTATGGATGATTCGTTTTCAGGCTGTTGTAGCTTTTTTGGTGGGTGCCTTTGTCGCGGTTGGTTCTGCGCAGGCTGCAACCATCGTCACCTACGTCGATGATATGGGCACGGTCAAGGTCGGGAAGACGGATGTCACCCTGACTACCCTTAATTTTCAAAAGGGTGGTACCGGTACGGCGGATGTTTTCGGCTACCTTCCCGCGAACAGCGAGATCACGTTTACTTATACCTTCACGCCTAAGAAGAAGTACGGCTCGTCGCCTGACACGTCGGCGTCTCTGTACGCTGGCGGCGCCTATGATTATACCAATCAGAAGGGCGTGAGAAAATACGGCGCTTCCTTTGCCGATACCTTTGGCGACGCAGAAAGCTATGGGTTTACGGTTCAGCACCACAAGAAGAGTGCGACGGGCGCGTTGGTGCTCACCACAGCCAACATAGACGATTATATCGGGACCACGACCATTACAAACAACTCAGGAACCAAGGCCTATTTCGAGAGCTTGTTGCACGTTTGTAAGGGACTGTACGGTAAGGTTACGCTTAGCTATTCGGTCTCCGCCGTTCCGCTGCCTGCCTCTTTCTCGCTTTTCGCTTTCGCCTTGGTCGTGATGTTCGGGCTTGGTTATCGGCGCAAGGAGCAGAACCCGTTTGCTTCATAACGGTTTGAAATAACCGTTGTTCATAAGTCATCAGGAGCCGTCAGGTTTATGCCGCTGACGGCTCCTTTTTGTGGCTCTTCGCGGATTTTAGTGGGTGATTTTGGGTAGATTCAGAGCCTTGGCAGGCCAGAGGTCAGGATTTTGAGTTTGAGATATTCCTCGTCGCGCAGGCCGTAGGCGCGGCGCTGGATGACGCGGATTTTGTTGTTGAGGCCTTCGACGAAGCCCAGCGCCACCTTGTTTTCCGGCTGGCAATAGGCGGCGATGCCGTCCCAATGTTTCTCAATCATCTCGGCAAACTTCTCGTAAGGGGCAAGACGCTGCCCCCGAAGCTGAGCCTTCCAGTTGTCAAAAACTTCCGCGCCCAGACTTCTGATCTGTACGACCAGAGCTGGTCGAAGGACTCGCGCAAGATGTACGCCGTGTTCAATCGCTTGTTCGCCGCCAGCAGCAGTCGCAAACTTTGCTTGCCTTCGGGCGAGAGATTTTCCCGATGCGAGAGAAGGACATATTTCTGCCCCTTGATGAACTTGCGCCTGTCGCCCGTCAGCCGCGCGTATTCCTGTTTGCGGACTTTATCGAGCGCGTCGCCGAGATGCCGCAGGACATGAAACTTGTCGAACAAAATGGCGGCGTTCGGCGCATGAACTCGTGTTGATTTGCGAAACGGCAACCACATGTCCATCACGGCAAGACGCAGGGAAGCCGCGTTTTCCTTGCCTAAAAATGCATAAAACTTGTCCATGTCCGCCTCGCTGCGCCCATCGCCGCCGAACCAGATTGCGCGTTTTTGATCGAGGTCGCTGACCACGATCCGGTACACATGCCGCTTCTTGATCGAGATTTCGTCGATGCCGATCCGGCTCGGTGTCGGAGGCCCGACACGCGCCAACTGCTCGCGCATGTATATCTTGTCGAGGTCTTTGACCGCGTGCCAGTCCAGCCGCATTTCCCGCGCCACGTCGCTAATCGTCATCGAGCGGCACAGGCCGCCAATCTGCATCGCGAACCGCAACGTGTATTTGGTATTGGCCGACAGAAAGTCGATCTTCTCGTTTCTGACTCCGCAGGTTTTGCACTTCACTCGGCGCATCTCGAAGTCCAGATAAACTTCTCGCCCGCCGCAGCCAAGATCGCGCGCACGGCGACAGCGTCGGTCATAGAAACTGTGCTGCATCGCGCCGCATCCGCCACACACCGTTTTTTTGACGCCGTTCCAGCGTGATGACAAAGGCCGGATGATCGCCCTCATAAACATCGACGCACGCTCGCGCTCGGAATCCGGACACGCAATATGCCGCCAAAAGGCTTCCTGAGTTAGCTTGATTTTCCATGTCGGAAAACTTGCCACGTTTTTACACGCCGGAAAACGCTAAAAACACCTGCTATGCAAGAACTTCTGGCGTTTTATGCCTCAAAATCACCCACTAAAATCCGCGAAGAGCCCTTTTTGTTTTGTCTCACTGTATGCAAGATTTGCGTATAACCCGTCCGCTTGAAAACCCAAAAATTTCTTCTCCGCCGCACCGCTAAAACTCATGCCTGTCAATAATCTGCGACCAAGAATTTTTTCGGGTTTTCATGTTGACGTAGTATATAATAGAGGGGCGTGGTACGTCGATGAAACTGAGAAGTTGTGGGAACACTATGTACGAAAGCTTCTACGGTCTTTCTGGAAAGCCTTTTTCGTTATTGCCGGACGCCGATTCCGTTTTTCCGAGCAAGCGGCATCGTCGCGCCATGACGCTTCTCGATTACAGCGTTGCGGCTCAGGCGGGGTTTGTGGTGATTAGCGGGGAAGTGGGCGCAGGGAAAACGACCATCGTGCGCCGCTTTCTTAAGAATGTCGATTCCTCTATCGTGATCGGCGCGATCAACAACCCTAGTCCCTCGATGGGCCGCCTGTTCGAGTGGATTGCGTTCGCTTTCGACATCAAGGCACCATCGGGCGCGGACGATACGACCCTTTACAATGCCGTTGTCGAATTTCTGTTGGCCCAGTATGCGCAGGGAAAACACGCTATCTTGGTCGTCGACGAGGCGCAGAATTTATCGGCGGCGACTTTGGAAGAGCTGCGTATGCTTTCGAACGTCAATAACGAAGGCGACATGTTGTTGCAGATCGTTTTGGTGGGACAGCCCGAGTTGCTGCATACGCTGAAGCGGCCAGAACTTCGGCAATTCGTTCAGCGCATCACCATGCATTGTCATCTCGACCCTTTGACGCCTGCCGAAACGGCGGCTTATATTCGCTATCGTTTGGGGTTGGTGGGGGGATCGCCTGATCTTTTCGACGACGAGGCGTGCGCGGCAGTTTATCATTTCACGGGCGGCGTGCCTCGCTTGATTAACCTTCTGTGCGACCAGTCGCTGGTGTACGGGTTTTCAGAAGATATGCCGCGCATGCGGTTTGAAATCGTAGCCGAGGTAGCGATTGACCGGAGCAGCTATGGTCTGAGCGCGTTTCTTAATGTGCCCCCCGTGTTGGATGCCGCCAAACTGAAGCGTGAGTTGCAGCCGATTGGCGATAAGATAAGGCTCGGCCTTTTGGAAGAAACGGTGACCTTGTGAGAGTATTGCGCATTATCCCTGTTGTTTTGTGTTTTTTGGCGACCCTTTGGGCGATGCCGTCATGGGCGGATGTCGATCAACTTTGCCTTAAAAACTGCATTGGCAGGGGAGGGGCGTCGGGGTCCTGTCTGGCGCAATGCACTTATGTGCGGATCGTCGGGCCAACCGCCACGGGACCCGCGCAAGCATTGCCTAAGCCGCCTTTATCGCCGCATCGCGTGTTGAGTTCCCCCGTGCCGATGGGGGACGCCGTGGTTATTGCGCGTAAGCCAAGCCCTGTCATGCCGAGCAAGGATTATGCGTGTTTTAATCAATGTCTGAGCACAGGCTCGACCTATGGAATGTGCGAAGCGCGTTGTACGAAGCCCGTCTGCGCGTTGGGGGCGGTATTATGCGGCAATAGGACGGGAAGAACGCGCTGAATATCCTTTCTTAAACAACCCCGTTTCCCTTCGTGGCTTGCAATGGAGGAATCTTTCGCTTAGGTTTTAAGGGCATCGTCTTCTGCGGAATCAACGGTGCTGAAATTTTCACAAGGGAGATAGACCCATGCCGGATAGCCTTATGCGCGCCAAGATCAGGGAAGCTTTGGCGGCGGCGGGTCATGATCGACACGATGCCCACAAGCTTCTTCTTACTTGGGCGGTGCGCGATCCTGCTTTGCTGTTGGCGTTGACCAAACCTCATTTGAAGGCCATTGCCGCAGGGCATATCGACCATTATCTGCGCCAAACAGCCGCTACGGAAGCCGAAGAGGGTGGCGCGGAGAAACTCTCGCGCACGACGATTGACGATATTGTGGCTTCTGCCGCCCATCGTTCGCCCGGCGATAAGCGCCGCAATTCTGCCGCTGTGCCCCCGCCTAAATCGACAGAGCGGCAGGCTTCCACGATGCGGAAACTGGCGGCGGCGTTTACAAGGAAGAAGAAATAGGATTTAGAAAAATTTCTTTTTCTTTTGTGGGAAATGAAACGCCGCTTTTGCGGAACTCCCCCATCCCCCGCCCCCTTTCC
This sequence comes from uncultured Pseudomonadota bacterium, assembly GCA_903920205.1. Lineage (GTDB taxonomy): Bacteria > Pseudomonadota > Alphaproteobacteria > UBA9219 > UBA9219 > CAIXLI01. The sequence goes on along the minus strand of CAIXLI010000208.1, from coordinate 3,218 downwards.
GCGAGGGGAAGGGGAGTTTTGGTCGGGGATCTTACGGCACTACGTTGCCGACCGCTTCTTGATAGGGCTTGATCGGGCGCAGGAAGAGGCCTGGTTTTTCTTCGTATTTCTTCAGGATTTTATCGACGGCACCGCTGAGAACAGCTTCTTGCATGGCTTCGTTCATCAGGGCTTTGAGAGCATCTTCACCGTGCCCGATGACGAGGCTGTTGCCAAAAATGCGCAAGGGTTTGTCGGGGGAAATTTGTTTCAAGGTTCCCTCGTGCGTTTTTAGAAATTCGTTTACGACCGAAGGTTCGGCAAAAGTTATGTCTGCTTTATGGTCGACAATGTTTTGAAAATTAAGGCCGAAGGGAGTCATCTGGGGCAGAGACACTTTTTGGGCTTGGGGGAAGTCGGTTCGGGCGATGATGTCTTCTAACGCGCCGTCGATGGCGGTGATGCGCGTGGCGGGGTCGTTGATCCCTTCGAGATTTTGAAACCTGTTTTCGTCGGCGCGAGCCCAAGCGGTGATGATGCTGTAGAAGGCGGGGGTTGTGAAAGAACCGGATTTGGCGCGGGCACTGCTCGGCCACAGGCCTCCCGCAAAAACGTCAAAGCGTTTGGCATCCAGCCCTGCGAAGATATTGTCGTAGCCGACTTCTTCCGTCCATTCGATTTTCAATCCTGCGTTTTTGCCGATCTCTTCCATAATGTCATAAAAGATGCCGGACATTTTTCCCGTGTTCGGGTCGCGGATGAAATAGGGAGTGTAGACAATATACGCGCAGCGCACGGTGCCCGTTTGCAGGATGTGTTCGTAGGCGGTTTGAGGCGCAGTGGGCGTGGGCGCGATTTTGGACGAGAAGTTTGCGCCAAAATACGCCGCCAACGCGATGACTAGAACGGCGATAAGTAGATTTTTGGTTTTCATGGCGCCCTTTTGGCTTGCGCTCTCTACTCGTCGTCGCCGAAGCGTTTTTCAAGGTTGGAGAAGCGGGTGAATTGGCCGTCGAAGTGGAGTTTGACGGTGCCGATGGGACCGTGGCGTTGTTTGGCGATGACGACTTCGGCGATGTTGTTCACTTCTTCGCCGCGCTGCATCCAACGGCTGTAGCGGTCGTTGAATTTTCCTTCGTCTTCGTCGGCGCGGCGGGTGGGTTCGCTGCGGGCGTGGTAGTATTCTTCGCGATAGACGAACATCACCACGTCGGCGTCTTGTTCGATGGAGCCGGATTCGCGCAAGTCGGCGAGCTGCGGCGTTTTGTCTTCGCGCATTTCGACGGCGCGGGAGAGCTGTGACAAAGCAAGTACCGGAATATCTAGTTCTTTGGCGAGGGCTTTCAGATTACGCGTGATTTCCGAGACTTCCTGCACGCGGTTTTCTTGTTTGCTGGCGCTGCCGTGGAGCAATTGCAGGTAATCGATCACGATCAGACCCAGATGCGGCACCATGCGTTTCAGACGCCGCGCACGCGTGCGCAGGCCGGAAACTGAAAGGGCGGGGGTATCGTCGATATAAAGCGGAACGCGGGACAAGGTTTGCGAGGCCTCGACGAATTTGGTGAAATCTTCGGTTTTGATTTCGCCGCGGCGGATTTTGTCGGAGGGCACGCTGGAAAAATCGCCCAGCAAGCGGGTCGCCAACTGTTCGCTGGACATTTCGAGCGAGAAGAACGCCACGCCGGAACCTTCGCGGCCTTCGCTTTTGAAATAGGCGTGGGCGGCGTTAAAGGCCATGTTGGTGGCGAGGGCTGTCTTCCCCATTGAGGGGCGTCCGGCGAGGATGACCAAGTCGGAACGCTGCAACCCGCCCATTTTGCGGTCGATGTCGTTCAGGCCTGTCGTGACGCCTGTGATATGGCTGTCGCGTTTGTGCGCTTCTTCCGCCATTTTGATCGAGACGGCGAGCGCCTTTTCCAATTTGACAAACCCGCGATCCGTTTCTCCTGTCCGCGCAAGTTCGAACAATTTGGCTTCGGTGGACTCGATCTGCAGCTTTGCGGGTTTGTCGAGATCGTGTTGGAACGCATCGTTCACAACATCAGTGCCCAGTGCGATCAATTGGCGGCGCAGATGCAGATCGTGAACCAATTGCGCGTAATCGCCAACATTGAAAATGGTGACGATGTTGGAGGCCAGATCGACCAGATAATTCGCGCCGCCGACTGCGGTCAAAGCGGGGTCGTTGTCAAATAACCCGCGCAGGGTTTTCGGGTCTGCGATTTGTCCTCGGCTGATAAGCGTCGCTATCGCGCCATAGATGCGCCCGTGGACAGGGTCGTAGAAATGTTCGGGTTGAAGAAGTTCGCCGATTTTTTCATAGACGACATTGTTGACCAGAAGCGCACCCAGCAACGCCTGTTCGGCATCAATGTTATGCGGCGGGGTGCGGACAACGCCGACTTCGTTAGAAGACGAAACGGCGCGAAGGGCGGGGAGGTTGACGGGTTCGGACATGGGGAGATGCTAACAGATTGGGCGGTATAGGTTGCACTTATAATCGGGTGCCTACCCTGTGGATAACGGGGATAACGGGGAAACTTTGGTTTTCTCCCGACTGTGGGGTGGGGACGCTATATAATCGGCGTTCCCACATCGCTGACGAGCCAGCGGCTTCTGAGGTCGGTGTGGTGGGTGGCAAACCATTGCAGGGCGATCATGGTTTGTGCGTCGTGGATTTTGTTGGCGTAGAGGAGGCTTATCGCCCTCGCCGCATCCAGAACATGAACACGGATGTCTTCGTCCTCTCCCTCAATGCCAAAAATGCCGCCGTCTGCGGGGGCTTTGACGCGTCCGGCGAAGAGGTGGATATATTCCGAGGTGCCACCAGGGCTAGAGAAATAGCTGGTGATGGGCAGAAGATCCTGGACTTCGCAGCCCGCTTCTTCCAGCGCTTCGCGGCGCGCCGCTTGTTCGGGCGTTTCGTTGGCGTCGACCATGCCGAGAACGATTTCCATAAGCCATGGGTTCCTGCCTGCGACAGCGGGCGCGGGGCGGAATTGTTCGACCAAGACGACTTTGTCATGCTGCGGGTCGAATAGAAAAACACCCGCGACGCTGGGGCTGCGGTGGAAAATTTCGCGGGTAAAAACGGGGCTTTGGGAGCCGTCGAAACGGTCGTGCTGCACATGCAGCCGGTCAACGCGGAAATAGCCTTGAAAAAGGACTTCGCGCAGAAGAATAGCGTGTTTTTTATCGGACATGAGGTTCCAGAAGAGTAGGGTGTGGAGGAAAGG
>CAIXLI010000207.1 GCA_903920205.1 uncultured Pseudomonadota bacterium | reverse complement strand
GAGCAGGGTGTGAATGCGGTGGATCAATTTGATCGTTATGTCTGTTTTTTGCTGCCGTTCGGCATCCGCCATAAAGACATCGACATGAGGGGGGCGTTTATAGATGTGGATGCATTCGGTCAGGCGGTCAACGACAACCACGGCCCAAGACTGCCATTCCTCTACGCTAGGTTTTTGTATATGCAGTGCGTTCATAGCAGGCACCCCCCATGCTTCTTGAGCATAGCGCGAATGAGGGGGCTTGGCAAACAGAGCGGCTTTAAACGTTTTGGGAAGTTTTGCGGCGCAATAAATGGTCGGCGAGGACGCAGGCGACCATGGCTTCGCCGACGGGGACGGCGCGAATTCCTACGCAAGGGTCGTGGCGTCCTTTAGTAACGATATCAACGTTTTGTCCGGCGGTATTGATGGTTTGTCTTGGTGTCAGGATCGAGCTTGTCGGTTTGACGGCGAAGCGAGCTACAATGTCTTGACCGGTGGAGATGCCGCCTAGAATGCCGCCTGCGTGGTTGGAGAGGAAGAGGGGGGTGGCGTTTTGCCCCATGCGCATTTCGTCGGCGTTTTCTTCTCCGGTCAGTTCGGCGGCAGAGAATCCCGCGCCGATTTCCACGCCTTTGACCGCGTTGATTGACATCAAGGCTCGGGCTATGTCGCTGTCGAGTTTATCATAGACGGGTTCGCCCAATCCGGCGGGCGCACCCGACGCGACGATTTCGACGACCGCGCCGATGGAGGAACCGCTTTGGCGCACCTCGTCGAGATACGAAGCCCACTGCGCGGCGGCGGTGGGGTCGGGGCAGAAGAGCGTGTTTTTGTCGAGTTCGTTCCAGTCCCATTGCGAACGGTCGATTTTAAGGGCACCGATTTGAACGACGGCACCACGCACGGAGATGGATTCGCCCAAGATTTTACGCGCTATGGCTCCTGCGGCGACGCGGCAGGCGGTTTCGCGGGCGGAGGCGCGGCCTCCGCCGCGATAGTCGCGGATTCCGTATTTGACCCATGTCGTGTAATCGGCATGACCCGGGCGGAATTTGTCCTTGATGTCGGCATAGTCTTTCGAGCGCGTATCGGTGTTCTCGATGATAAGGCTGATGGGGGCTCCTGTGGTCTGGCCTTCGAAAACGCCGGACAGGATTTTGACTTGGTCGCCTTCCTGACGTTGCGTGGTGAAGCGCGATTGCCCGGGTTTGCGTTTGTCGAGCCAAGGCTGGATGTCGGCTTCGGTCAAGGGAATGCGCGACGGACAGCCATCGATGACGACGCCTATCGCCGCCCCGTGGCTCTCGCCCCAAGTGGTAAAACGGAAGATCGTGCCGAAGCTGTTGGAGGCCATGAGGAGGATGGGGGATAGAGGGTGTGGGGATTAGAAAAAGACAACCGCAAACAGCATTCTTTACGATTTTGTTGTTTTAATAAAGGCCTTAAATTTTTTAAGCGTGTATCGCGTACCTTTTCCTTCTTTTAACGTCTTGATCGCCAAAGTTTTTGCAAGAATCTTCACGTTTTGGGAAGGACTGACGGTAAAAGTATTTATTTTCCTTGTAGTGAGAGAACCCTTCCCATAATCTTGCAATAGCATCAGGGCATTCAGAAAAAACAAATTGGCGAGCCAGAAGAATCGGTTGGAAGAATCTGAATTTTAAAAGGAGCAAAGCATGTCTGATAGTTCGAATATTCTTGAGAAAGCTTTGGCTGCCAAAAAAGGCGGGAATTATCGTGCGCTTGTTGGCATAGGGCAAGAAATCGTTGATATGTTGTCTCGTGATGCCCACACCTATCAACCCATGATTCCGGTGTTGATTGGCGTTGCTGAGGCGCTTAATAAAGACAAGGAATCTTCTCTTGACGCAAGACACTTCTGTCTACGTGGAATCGAAAGTGCCATCCCCAATCGCATTGGCGGCCAATCTGATGAAGAAGAGAATGCGCGTTATTCTCAAGACTATCGGAATGCAGTTGATACATATGTCAAGCTCGTGGAGACGCCGTGCGGCGAGCCACATCGCTTTGTATATTATCAGACGCTTTGTCGCACGGAATTCAACAAGTCTTGCGCTGGCTTGGAGGATAAGGCCGAATATGCTTGGGATGCGGGCGTACAGGGTATGCTTGATAACAGGAATACCGTAGGTGTTTCGGAACGTATTGAGCTATTCCGGCATGTTGGCTGTTTGCCGGGCATTAGCCAAAAGAATGCAGAAAGGCTGTGCGACGCTTTTATCGAAAGCGTCAGACAACTGCGTGAAAAAGAAGCACAAACCAACATTTTTCGGTCTGTGCTTGCTTCCACTGGTTCAGGATTGTTTTTTCGTGACAAGCTCAGAAATGAAATTTGTCCTTCGAGCAGCGAAACATCCCCCGACATACCTGACAGGCGCAAGGTGCGCCAGTTCCTCGATGCGCTCAAATCATAACCATCGCCTGCGACGCGGAACGGGATCAATCGTTATTACTACCCATTCCCCGCCGCATTCATGGTGTTGACGAGGTCGGCTAGTTTTTGTGTTTCGTCGACGGCGATCATGCCAATGGCGTGGTAGCCGGCGTCGACATGCATCAGTTCGCCGGTTACGCCTGTGCCTAGGTCGCTGAGGAGGTAGAGAGCCGAGTGGCCCACTTCGACCGTGGTGACGTTGCGCTTCATCGGGGCGTTGATTTCGTTCCATTTCAGGATGTAGCGGAAATCACCGATGCCGCTGGCGGCGAGGGTCTTAATGGGGCCTGCCGAGATGGCGTTGACGCGGATGCCTTTGCTGCCCAGATCGACCGCCAGATAGCGGACGCTGGCTTCCAGCGCGGCTTTGGCAACGCCCATGACGTTGTAATGTGGCATTACGCGTTCCGCGCCCAGATAGCTGAGCGAGAGGAGGCTGCCGCCCTTGGGCATCAAGGGTGCTGCGCGGCGGGCTAGAGCGGTGAAAGAAAAGCAGGAGATGTCCATCGTGCGCAGGAAGTTCTCGCGGGTTGTGTCGACATAATGCCCGTCGAGTTCGTTCTTGTCCGAATAGGCGATGGCGTGGACGAGGAAGTCGAACGTGCCCCATTCCTTTTGGAGCGTGGCGAAGAGGGCGTCGACGCTGGCTTCGTCGGTCACGTCGCAGGGGAGGATGAGTTTGGAGTTTACGGATTGCGCCAAGGGCGTGACGCGCTTTTGCAAAGCATCGCCTTGATAGGTGAAGGCGAGTTCCGCGCCTTGGGCGGCGCAGACGCTGGCGATTCCCCAAGCGAGCGACCGATCATTGGCGACCCCCATAATCAAACCGCGCTTGCCTGCAAGCAAATTCCCCTTGAGAGGGGCTTCCGGTACCAAAGATTCCATCATTTGTTCCTCAAAAAGCGTCAAAAATCCTGCCCGACTTTACACATTTACGGCTGGGGGTCAAATAGGGAGGGGCGTTTAAGGGATTTTTCTTGGTTTTTAAGGGATTAAGGGCGTTGGGCAGTATGCTAAGGAAACACATGGGATTCCGGAAAAATCGCATTTTGCGAAGAGCAAAAAGCGATTTTTCCGGAATGATGGGAGAGGTTTTGGGGGAGGGGCTGGTTCTTGCCTCTTTCCTGAAAAGGACAATCGGGGTATAGACGAGGGGCACAATTGATAGGGAAAACGGCATGTATAAACAGTCTCATCATGGTCTTCTGGATTTGAGCGCCGAGATTAAGCCGCTGATTCATAAGCTGGGAATTTCCAACTTCTCTGTTCTTACATTCATTGCGGCGCGTTCAGGAGAAGGCACGTCGATTGTGGCGCGTTCTTTTGCACAAGCGTTCGCCGCCGAAACGGGGAAAAAGGTATTGTTGATCGAATCGGGGGACAGCGAAAACGCTTCAGACCCTGGCATTGTCGAGGTTGCCGCCTCTGGTGGGAACATCTCGGAGGCCATCATCAATATTGGTTCCGGCGTTTATGTCGGCCCATGGGCCTCGAGCGCCCAAGGGAAGGGCATGTCGGGGCGTTTAATTCAGGATAAGTCGTTCTGGCAATCGCTGTCGCAGAATTTCGACGTTGTTGTCATCGACGCTCCTGCGTTGCAAACTGCGCCGGACGGCATCGCTTTCGCTCAGGCGTCGCATCTCTGCGTCTTGGTAGTCGAGGCCGAGGCTACGCGTAAAGAGGTTGTCCAGAACCTGCACGATACGCTGACAACCGCCAATGCCAAGATTGCCGGAATCGTTATGAACAAGCGCAAGTTTTATATTCCCGAAAGGCTTTACAAGCGCCTTTAGTTCCTTTTGCGGCGGGGCAGGACGGCGAGGATCGGCAGGCCTGTCGCTTTGTTCAGTTGTTCCGGCGTTAGAAAGCCGGAGCTGAAAAAATCGAGAAGAATAGCCACAACAAGCGCCAAAAACAGCGACAAAACTGAGCCAGCCACGATAATGTAGGGGCGCAAGTTCTTCGGCTCTGCGGGGGCTGAGGGCGGCTGAATAATGCGCACGCTGCCCGCGCGGTCATGTTCCATGTCTTCGTACGCGGTGGCCTCGTTCAGCCGGTGGGCGAAGACGGCGTATTCGTCGTTGGCGACCGTGACATCGTGGTTCAGCGCGTTAAATTTGGCTTCGTCCTTGTTCAGGCGGTTCAGCTTGTCTTCGAAATAGGCGAGTTTGTCGTTCAATCCGGCGTTGCTGACGCTGGCGGTTTGGCGCTGAATATCGCTGCGCTGCGCGATCAGAGCCTGACGTTCGGATTCAAACGAGAGGATGTTGTGTTCTCGCTTGAACGCTTCGATGGCGTTTTCTGCGGTCACGACATGCCTGCGCGCTTCCACTGCATGGGATTTTGCCATATCGACCCGAGGTTCTAGGTAAAGCGCTTTGCGTTTCTCGAGATAAAGTTGCAGCAGAACATCGATCACTTTAACGGCTGTGTGCGCATCTTTGTCTTCGAAGGAGACCGTGATGACCGAGGATTCTTTTTCCAGGCTGATGTTCAGCCTTTTATCGAATTTGATCAATGCCTTGTTCAGCGTGTAATCGCTGTCATGAGCGGCGGCGTCTTGTTGGGCTTTGCGGATAATTTCGGGATACAGGGCATCGACTCCCACTTGCTTAATCACTTCTTTGTGGAGGTCGTCGCTGCCCAAGATAGCAACTTCGGCTTTGAATATCTGATCGCGGTCGAAGGGGATGGAGGTTTGTTGCGCGTTCTGGCTGGACCCTGTTTCGGGCTGATAGACATATTCAGACCCCATGCGAACCGTCAGGACGCTGGACGCTTTGTAGCGCGGTACGGGTACGGACGACACGGCGACGGACAGAATAAACGGTAGGAAAAAGGCCAAAAGCAACCGTCCTCGGTTCTTGTAATAGAACGTAAGAAGTTCCCTTGCGGAAAAGATGTCTGAGATGTGCGTATCCATAATCGAACCATCACTAGATAAAGGGGTGTGATGAATATACAGGCACATTGTCCTAAGTACAAATGGCATAAAGTGTTAAGCCTTTTAATTGGTTAGGGTTCTATAAGGGGGCTTGCAGATGTATTGTGTCTTTGCCAGGGCAATCGACTGAGTTAACATGCGATCACATTG
>CAIXLI010000206.1 GCA_903920205.1 uncultured Pseudomonadota bacterium | reverse complement strand
GCGGTTCTCTGATTTTGGCCTTTGTCATCGGCTTCTTCTCCCGGGTTGCTTCAACCCAACCAGAGAATCAATCTTCCTCTCTGAAATCAAACAATTATTTCAAAAAAGATGTGTGCATCCCGTAGCCGCGAGGGGGAGGGAATAGAGGGCTACTCCGATTTGCCACCGAACAGGGCTTCTATGCCGCTTTTATGCGCATGTTTTTGGGCTATCATGGCGTCGGCGCGATTGATTTCTTGTTCAAGCGTAGCGATGTATTCTTCCAGTTCTTGGATAGACATCGGCTCTAAATCGCGCAGTTTCACTTTGGGGCGCGGCGGGTCGAGATCGTCGGGGTTAATCATTCTGGGTGCTTTCCTGATACGATAAGGCTCCTCGGCTTTTGCCTGCGCTTTGCCATTCAAAACTATCGAACGCCCCGCACGATGCGCAAACCGGTTGCCACTCTTCATTCGCTCCGCCGCATATGCGGCACAGCCAGACGGGATCGGGGGCGGCATCGGCGGCTTTTGTCAGCCATGCCGTCGCGGCGCGTTCGTCGCCGCGTTCGCGGCGCTCCAATCGCGCCAGCATTTTGTAAACACCTTGCGTTGCGCTGCGGTCATTAACGCAAGCCATCAGATTGCGCCGCGCTTCTCCCCAAATATCGGCGTCCAAGGCTGCTTCGGCTAAGGCCATGCGGCTTTCGGGTGCGGTGTCGTTGTTGCGGCACAAGCGTTCGGTTTGTTTAAACGCCTCAAGCGATTCATCGGCAAGGCTTTGTAAAATTCGCGCCAGCTGTGGGTGAGGATGTGTTTTCCACGCGCGTTCGATAAACCGCGTTGCGGCGCGGTTGTGCCCCGTCAAGGCCAGCCTATCGGCCAAGGCGATAATCGCGGGGAGCCAGTCGGGCGTTTGCTTGACTGCTTGCTCCGCCGCTTGCAGTGCTGTTTCTGTGTCGCCGACCGAAACGGCGGCGCGGGACGCTGCAATGCGCAAGGCCGCGCGGGTGCGGCGACCTGAGTCCGAATCCAAAAGTCGTGCGGCAACGGCATGGGACAAAGCTGTTTCCGCTTCTCCCCATTGGTGGCGTCTGGCGGCGCTTTCCATGCGGATCAGGCTTAGCCACGGCGTCGCAGGCTTCTGACGCGGCTGTTCCGCCAACAGGCGATCCACTTCATCCCAATTTCCTGCGCGTTTAGCTTCGGTAATTAGGCCGCGATAGCCAAGCATGGCGGATTCTTCGTTTGCAGCCAATGTGCGGAAAATTTCCTGCGCGGCGCGGCGATCACCCGCCATCTGGGCGGCTTGGGCTTGAAGCCATAAGGCGGTAACGCTGCTACCGCTGTTCTTACGCGCGGCGACGGCCAGACGTCCGGCCTCAATCGCATTGCCTCCCGCGATAGCGACCAGGCCCTTCGTCAATTGATCTTGTCCTTGCTGCATTTTGCTCAGCCTGCGGCGCAGACGCCAATGCATGGGACCGTGGCGCAAAAAATGCCAGACGCGGAGAATAAGGTGCAGGACATAAGCCAGCACCAAAACGCCCAAAGCCAAAAATGCCGCCGAGGTTTCGATCACCGTGTCATGCCACACGATACGCGCGGTTCCTGGACGATCTGCCAGCCACAAAGCGATAGCGGCTATAATTGCGATTTGAAGGATAAAGCGGAAAAAACGGATCATGGGACGCTCCCTTGCGTTGGGGGTGCCGTGAAATGCGCGGACAATGTTTTCAAAGCGTCATCGATGGCGACTCGCGATTCAAGTTTAGCTTGCCACGCGGCAAGGCTTTGCCGCACGTCGTCGGGAAGCGCCCTGACGGCGTTTAGCGCCGCAGGCGCTTCGCCGGAATCCAGCGCGTTTTCCACAGCAGCGAAACGGGGGTCGAGCAAAGGTCGCACTGCTACCAATGGCTGCAGCGCCGCTTTAATCCGCGCCCACCAAGATGCTGCGGTATCTTGCGTTGCTACTGGTGCGGGGGTTTCCGTTTCCGCGACGGTCAGCGCCTCGCGCAGACGCGGCAAAACAGGGGTCGGGACGTTGGCATAGGGAGCGAGTTTGGCAAGCAACTCCGCAGCTACGGCATCGCCGGACGATGCCGCCAAGAGAGCCTCCAATTGCGACGTAAAGGCGCGGCCCTCCTGAACCGTTTGGCGTAAGTCCCAGAAAGCGAGCGTCTCCGCGATGAGTTTTTGCGTCGCCTGTCGATCTTGGGCGTTTTTGCTTTCGATTTGCGCAAGACGCGTTTCAAAAGTTTTCACAACATCAGAGGCCGATATCGTATCAACGGGCGCGGATGGCGCGGGCGGCGTTACTGCTGCTTCTTGTTCGTGCGGTTCGTTCAACCGCTTTTCCAGAATATCCATACGCTGTTCCAGCGCGGTCAATTCTGGCGGCTTGGGCAGCGCAGAGATAAAGGGCGTTACAAGAGGACAATACAGAACACCCGCCGCACCAAGACCGACCAGTACCGCCGCTGTCAAAAACCGACAGGCCCAGCGAGTCTTTCTCCAGCCACAGGCACGAGGCGCTGGCTCGGAGGGTAACGGTGTCTTTTCGGTTGGCGTCATGAAAATCTCCGACTTCAGACAAGTGAGGACAGCTTCTTCCTCCGGCTTTGCCGCAACGCGCAGGCGCCGCCAAGGCAATGTTTGTAGCACATCCGCGACCGTTTGGCTAAGACCTACGACAAGGATGGAGTGACAGGCTTGAACAAGCTTGTTTTTTTCTATAACGGAAACAAGGATGCGTGCGCTACGCGGTGAAAAAACGGGTATGGCGGCAAATTCGCCGCGTACAAAGGCCTCTCGCGTTTCGGGGGTGAAATCTTCCACGGCACTGGCGCGATAGACGGTCCAGGATTCTACCGTAAAACCGTTTTCGGCAAGGATGTTCCGCGCCTTTCCATTAACAACTTCGCCCGCGATGTGCAGGATGGGTCGTGTCTTGTCTTTCAGGGTCGTTACAATTTGTTCTGCTAAATTAGCGCTGTCCGTCGCGCCGCAACGCGTGTCGATGAAACCGACGGCGCGTGCCGCCGCGCCCGTTGCGGCTCCAACGCAAAAACAAGGCAAAGGCAAAAAGACGGAGATGTCTTTTTGAAGAACGTCCAGAATGTCTGGCGCATTGGCGGAAGTCATCAACACCGCTTGGAAATCTCCGTCGGGGCGAGGCGCATGGGTCGGCTCTATTGTCAAAAGCGGCGCGATCACACACGCAAATCCGTGACGCTCCAAAATTGACGCCCATCGTTCTGATGCAGCGCAAGGACGGGTAAGAAGTATTTTTTTCTTCACATCGGCACGAGGAGTTGGGGACTGCCTTCCCTTTCCTTAATCGGGAGAGAAAAGTTTCCTTCCATTATATACTGCGTCAACTTGAAACCCCGAAACAATTCTTGACCACATTTTATGGAAAAGTAGTGGTTCGAAGGGCACAGCGGCGAAGAATTGTTTTGGGGCTTCAAGCGAACGGACTATGCCGTAAAAATATCCGCTGGGGAACGGCGCCTTAAATTTTCGCCGAGCATTTCGCCGATTTGGTCCGCATTTTCAGGGTTGCCTGTAGCCGCAAGGCGAATTAGGTCGGTGCCGTCGGCGCGAGCGACCAAGGCTTCGAGCGCCAACGATCCTGTCGCGGTAAGAGTCGCATACGCGCCCGCTGGGGTATTGCAGGTTCCATCGATGGCGCGCATCACGGCGCGTTCTGCCGCCACGCAAATGTGCGACGGGGCATCGTCCAAGGGTTCCAGGAGCGCGCGCATGTCGTCGGCATCGGCGCGGATTTCCACACCCAGCGCGCCCTGAGCCGAGGCAGGGAGCATCGTCGTCACGGACATAATCGAAGAGATGCGCGACTCCAGCCCCAAACGCGTCATGCCAGCAACGGCAAGGATCGTAGCATCGGCCTGTCCGTCCTCTAATTTTTTAAGACGCGTTTCGACATTGCCGCGCAAGGGTTCGATGCGCAAATCTGGTCGCTGCGCCAGAATTTGCGCCTGACGACGCAAGCTTGATGTGCCGACAATCGCGCCCGCAGGCAAAGCCTCCAGCGTCTGCGCCGTCCGACCGATAAAAGCATCCCGCGGATCGTTGCGCGGAATGATCGCTCCGATGTCCACGCCTTGAGGCAAAACGCAGGACAAGTCTTTCATCGAATGCACAGCGACATCGATATAATCGTTGAGCAAGGCCTCTTCGATCTCTTTGGTAAAAAGCCCCTTGTTGCCTCCCATATCCACAAAACGCCGGTCTTTGTGTTCGGGCTTCCAATCCCCTGTCGTGCGAATGGGGATGATGGCGATTTCCGCTTCTTCGGACAAGCGGGGCCACGCTTGAAACAAGCGCCGCTTGATTTCTTCGGCTTGTATCAAAGCAAGGGGGCTACCGCGCGTACCTAAACGGATTGTTTTTTTCATCTTCTTCCTGCGGGGGCCTGGCCGAACGACGCGAATGCGCCTGATTTTCTTCACTTTTCTTTATTAACAAAGTTTTTACTATAGAATCAATGATTTAGTTTCATAAATTTTGTGTATAATGCATTTTATCGGAGAGCATACAGAAGACTGCGAAAAGAAAGGAGAATAATACGGTGACTTTATTATCAGCTTCATACGCGAATATTGACAGCGTGTTCGTCCTTTTCCTGTTTGTCTTTGTGTTGCTCTCTTTCGTCGCCACGCTCGCCTCTCGATTTATCTTTGTTGTCGCGCGTTTGGTTAAACTTTTCGGATTTGGGCGTCGGAGCAACGGCATTTTGTACCAAGGGGGCCATGGCCTGAATATTGGGCACTGCCTTGGTCGCAACGTCATGGGGAAGCGGGTTGGCGGTAACCGGGGGTGGTATGGGTGGGATTTGCACGCAGGTTTCTCCCTACTTAAGGGGGCAAAAAGAGGTTATTGCCCTGCCGGAATAAATAAACAATTAATTATTTCATGCAATTGGATTTAGTGCAAACGAGAACTTGTTAGACCATAAATCTATTTAGTTTCATTGCGTTGGAGGAGAAGGGCACATAATGATTAGCACAATTAAAGACACACTGCCCACAATGATGGCTCTCGCACGCGACCATTCGGAACTGTCGCGCATCCAGCTTGTCGGCATGCTCGCGGATATTTTCCTGCACTCCGACATTCATCTGTCTCTGCGCGAAGAAGAGCAACTCAATGAACTGATCGATCTTCTGATGTTCAACAGCACCCCTCTGGTGCGTACGCTGGTCGTCAAAAGCTTCGTCGATCTCAATCGGATGCCGCACCGCATCGCGACCAACCTTGCAAAAGACACCATCGACATCGCCCGCCCCATCTTGGTTTCCTGCCCTACTCTGGCGGATGCGGATCTCATCCATGTTGTGGAAAACAAGGGTGGCGACCATGCTCTCGCCGTTGCAGAGCGCGCGCAAATCAGCGAAGCCGTGGCAGATGCGCTGGTAACTACGGGCGATGTGCGCGTCATGCAGGCCGTCGCCGAAAATCTTGGTGCGCATTTGGGGCTTCGCGCGATGGATATCGTTTCGGACGCCGCGCGCTACAGCGTCGATTTGCGCAAACCGCTTCTGTCGCGCCCAGAAATGAACACCTCCGTGGCGATGAAGCTTTATTGGTGGGTGGAGCAGGATTTGCGCCGCTATACGTTAAAACGTTTTGGCATTAGCGCGGGGCAAATTGATCAGGCTCTGGCCTCGACCATTGCCGCGTTCCTTGACGACCATGCCTATGAACGGTCGAACGATGCGGTTATGGAACAGGTTGCCATCTGGATGGAAGAGCATCAGGCAGTTACGCCACAGGTGTTGCCGCAAGTGTTGCGCATGGGGCATTTCCGCTTGTTTAACATGCTTCTGGCGCGTTTGACCTCCTTGCCTCTTTCGCTGATCGACACGATTACGGAAGAATTCGGCGGGCGCGGGCTGGCTTCGCTATGCCGCGCCATCGGAATCGATAAATCGGGCTTTGTCTCTCTGTTCCTTTTGTCACGCGGCGGGCGCCCAGGCGAACAGATCGTTCATCCGCGCGAATTATCCTACGCGCTGGCGACGTTCGACCGCATGTCTCCCGCTATCGCCAAGGATCTGCTGCACAGCTGGAGCGTCAATCCCGAGTTTTTCTCGAAGCATCAGGAAGAAGCGGTTTTGGAAGAACGCGCCCAGTATCAGGCGTAACGCACCCCTTCTATAGGTTCCGCGTCTGGCATTCCTGTAAAATATCGCGCGCGATTGGCGCTGCTTCGTGCGCGCCGCTACCCCCGTGTTCGACAATAACGGCGACGGCGTAACGCGGATTATCGACGGGAGCAAACCCTGCGAACAAGGCATGATCGCGCTCTTTCCAGGGCAGGGCTTCATTCTTGGTGACGCCTTCTTTGTGTTCGGCCTCGCTGATATGGCGCACCTGTGCAGAGCCCGTTTTGCCCGCCATTTCAAATCCTTCTTTCATAATGCGCGCCGCGTAAGCGGTTCCCATAGGCGAATTGACAACGGCGATCATGCCTTGGCGTATAATGTTCAAATGGCGCGGGTCCAGCCCAAGCGAAGGCCAGGTTTCGGGCGCGGTGGATTGATCGCCTATTTTCCGGGCTACATGCGGCATCACGGCAAGCCCGTTATTGGCAATGCGTGCCGCCATAATCGCCAATTGAAGCGGTGATGTCAGCATATACCCCTGCCCAATCGCGGCAACCAGGGTTTCGCCTTGTTGCCACGCCTGATGCTTGTTCGCTTGCTTCCATGCGCGGCTTGGCACAAAGCCACTGCGTTCATGCGGAAGATCGACTTTCAACTTCTGCCCCATGCCAAAGCGCTGCGCCATCGCCTGAATTTTGTCGATGCCGACACGATGACCAAGGTCATAAAAATAGGTGTCGCATGAACCGGCAAAGGCTTCGACCATGTTGACGTGACCATGCCCCCCTTTTTTCCAGCAATGAAAAATATGTTCGCCGAATTCGTAAAAACCCGGGCAAAAAACCCGGGCGTCTGGATCGACAATATCGGCTTCGAGCGCCGCCATCGCCGTGACAGGTTTGAACGTCGAACCGGGGGCATAGACGCCTGAGATTGCCTTGTTCAAAAGAGGGGAGTGGACATCCTCGTTCAAGCGATCCCAATCCTCTTGGCTTATGCCGAAGGTAAACAGGTTGGGATCGAAACTCGGTTGCGAGGCTAACGCCAGAACTTCACCCGTATGTATGTCCAAAACGACAGCGGAGGCCCCCTCCTCCCGCGCAAGTCTTTGCTGTACAAATTGTTGCAAACCGATATCAAGCGCAAGCGTTACGTCGTCGCCAGATTTCGGGTCATGGCGCATCAGTTCGCGCACGACGCGGCCATGCGCATTGACCTCCATCTCGACATCTCCGGCTTCGCCGCGCATTTGCATTTCGTACTGTTTCTCGATGCCGTTTTTCCCAATATGGAATCCGGGCACGCTTAAAACCTCGTCGTCGTCATTGTCGGACCTGTCGATTTCTGCCTGAGACGCCGTTCCGACATAACCTAAAATATGCGCTGTCGTTTCGCCGTAAGGGTAGGCTCGCACTTCGCCCGCATCGATATCGACACCCGGCAAATCAGGCGTGTGGACCGCAATGACATCCATCTGATCGCGGGTTAGGTTATCGTGCACGACGATGGCGTTAAATCCGTGACGCTCTTTGACCTCCCGCTCTATGCGTTTACGGTCGGCTTCGTCGATCACGACATAGCCGCCTAGTTTTTTAAGAAGATCGCTAACATCGCCTATTTGTTCGGGAAGCAACACAACGCGATACGTCTGATCATTAAGCGCCAGCGGCACGCCTGTGCGATCAAGAATGCGCCCGCGCGGAGGCGCTATCATGCGAAGATTGATGCGATTTTCTTCGGCCATTTGATGATAATCGCCGCCTTCGATGACTTGAAGAAAATAGAGGCGGCCAGCGAGAAGAGAAAATAACGCTGTTTGCGCGCCGCCTATGAGAACAGCGCGGCGCGTAAAGATGCGTGATTTTTCGTTATTTCCCGTCATGTTAATTGACGCTCAGAACGGCACGTTGCAAGCGGATCATAACCCAGCAAGGCAGCGGAAAAATAACGATGGCTAAAACCGTCTGAATCAGAACGGGCAAGAAAGGTATCGTTTTCCAGCCGATTAGGCTTATCAAAAGCCACTGCGCGACCATCATGACCGCAGCAGCTAAGGCAAAGCCGGACCAAAGCATAAAAAAGGAGTGTCCAGCAAAAAACCGTCTTTGTCGCCAGATGACTTGGTGCGCGAGGGTAAATAAGAAAGCGGAAACCCCCATCGGTAGGTCGTTAATAATGTCGTTCAACGCGCCAAGAATGAAGGCAATGCTGGGGGGGAATAAATCGGGCCGATGGATCGACCAGTAATAAAGCGCGATAAAGGCCAGAGGCGGCATCACGGGGCCAAGATAAGGCAAGGGCCATACACCTACGCTCAGCAACGTCAGCAACACCGCCACGGATGACGGCATCGCCGCCCGCAACCACAGATCAAGCCGTTGCCAAACGACTTCCATTACTTCTTTTTGCTTTCCGCCCGCATCTTGGATTCGATTGAATTAAAGGCGCCGCCTCTCAAGTCAAAATCTACCAAGCGCACATAGGAAACGCGCCCCAAATCTGCTGTCGGGACAACGGTAATGGTTCCCCGTGTCGTTTCCTGTAACACGCCTATCGGCAAATTAGGGGGGAATATGCCTCCATGCCCAGAAGTGACGACATGCGCACCTTCAGATGCCGAGGCGTCGCGTGCCATAAAAAGGAGTTTAGGTTGCGGAGAGTTATCGCCCGCCAATATCGCGCGGTCTCCCGTCTCGGCAAGCGTAACGGGAATACGCGAATTCAAATCCGAAATCAGCAAAACGCGCGACGACCAATCGCCGACCTCAACCACGCGACCGATCAATCCTTCGCCGGTCATCGCCGCCATTCCTTCGCGCACGCCGTCGACTTTTCCAGCCGTAACAACAAGACCGCGCACATAAGCTCCGCCTGTTTCCGCGATCACGCGCGCCGAAACATAAGATGGATTAGGCTCAGCCTTAAAGTTTAACAAAGCGCGAAGCTCTTTGTTTTCCTTTTCCAACGAAACGACGGCGTTTTGCCATTCGATCATGTGCGCATTCTCTTCGCGTAATTTTTGATTGTTGGCCCGCAAGGAGATTGTATCGCGCAACAAAGATCCTATATTTTCAACCGCCTCCATAGGTCTCGCCACAGCGTCAAGGAAGGGGGCCAACGTGTCTATCGTGTGGGTTCGCAAAGAGGTAATCGCTGCTGGTTGGGTGCGGGATAGAATCAACAAAACAAGCGCCAGCGCCGTAAAGATAAAAAACGAGAATCGTTGAGAAAGCCCACGCCACGAAACTGCGGCGGCGGAAGACCATCCTGAAAAAGAGGAGTGACGAACTGACATGGTGGAGCGGGACAAAAGCAAAGGTTAACAACCCTTAACCTATACACCTCTTTATGCCAACCCTTTAATTGGTAAAAAGTCAAAATTTCTGTGTCTAAGAAAAAAGGGCTGGCTTTTTATAACTTTGCCCCTTCACTTTTCTCGTTTTTGCGCGCTAGAAGCATTAGGATTTCCGCAGACGTCTCTTCGATAGAACGCCGAGAAACATCAATAACTTGACAACCCAGACGAGCAAAAAAACGGCGGGCTTCTAAAACTTCCGCGCGAACGATCTCTGGATCGATATAATCCGTTCCTCGCTCTTCTTTAAGCAAAAGCAAGCGGTTACGACGAATTGCAATTAGACTGTCTGCGTCTTTGGTCAATCCGACGATCAACGGCTTTTCTAGCTTCAATAAGTCCGGCATGGTGTGGCCAGGTATAAAAGGAATATTGGCAGCCCGAACGCCGCGACCAGCCAGATAAATACATGTTGGTGTTTTAGAGGTGCGCGAAACGCCAAGAATAATAACATCGGCCTCTTGCAGCCTTTCCTCGCCGTTCCCATCGTCTTGGGCCAAAGCAAAATCCATGGCGTCAATGCGCGCGAAGTAGTCGGAATCCAACATGTGTTGTTGACCCGGCTTATGAGCTGGATCTTGACCAAAGAAAGCCGACATGCCTCGAAGAACGGGCCGAAGAACAGAAATACATGGGATATTATGGGCAAGGCAGAAATTTTCCAGCATCGTCCTTTGGCTTTCATCTACAAAAGTATAAAGAACAAGACCGTAATTATTCTGAATACCCTCAAGAACTGTCTGTAATAAACGCGGTGAGCGAACAAGATTCCAGTTATGTTTAGTAATCTCTACGCCTTCATACTGTACCAAGCAGGCGCGGGTAAGAGCTTCAATTGTTTCTCCTGTTGAATCCGAAACAAGATGGATATGAAAGGACATAGTAGATAACTTTGCCAAGGGTTATTGAAGAAGAAAATCCATCAAGAATTATGGGGATAAGTCAGGTCGAAAATGAATTTTCGTTTTATCATCCCCCTAGACCACTTTTCATCCCTTAAGATTTCGTCGATGGATAAGTTCGAGTAACTCTCTGTGAAAAACAGGGATAAAAAAAGACTAATTCATCCCCGTTATCCACAGAGTTATTAGACTCGCGGTTAACAAAGGATTAAGAAACTCTTATCAACATCATTGAATATTAATTTCTTCTTAAGGGACATAAAGAATCTGGGGATGAATAATGTAACATTATCCCCTATATTTAATCCCCATTTTCCCGCATACCAACTACTACTACTATCTTCTTATATTTAATTAAGAAGAGAAGAAGGAACATGAATAACTTTCGTAAACCTATCCTTGATGTTCTCCGTGGACAGACTCCTGAACATATTCCCGTTTGGCTGATGCGACAGGCTGGCCGTTATCTTCCAGAGTATCGAGAGATAAGGGCTAAATCTAAAAATTTCCTTAACATGTGCTTGGATTCGGACTTAGCAACTAAGATTACTTTGCAGCCGATTCGACGTTTTGACATGGATGCGGCAATTCTTTTCGCGGATATATTGTTGGTTCCCATGGCATTAGGGGTTCCCTTGGAGTTTTGCGAGGGTGAGGGGCCTGTTTTAAAAAAACTTGAAGACGAAAAATCAATAGATGCGCTTTTTTATGAATCTGAAAAAGTTTCTGCAGTTTTTGAAACAGTGCGACGCGTTGCGTCTTCTTTGCCAAAAAAAACAGCGTTGATCGGCTTTTGTGGCGCTCCATGGACGGTAGCTTGTTATATGGTCGACGGAAAAGGGAAGACGAATTTCACACGAACTCAAACATGGGTGAAAGAAAAACCCGAGCTTCTTCAAAAACTAATCACGCGTTTACTAGACGCAAGCGAAATGTATCTTGGAGCACAAATCGAAGCAGGGGCCGAGGTTTTACAGATATTCGATAGTTGGGCCGGTTTATTATCGGGAACGGCTTTTGCGCGTTTTGTAATAGAACCAACACAGGAACTTGTTGCGCGAATGAAGAAGAAATATCCGCAGGTTCCAATTATCGGTTTTCCACGAGAGGCGCGTGAAGGTTATGTGCCCTATGTCCGTCAAACTGGCGTTGATGCCTTAAGCCTTGATTCTTCGGTCGAACTAAACTTTGCCAAACGGGAGTTGCAAAGCGTAAAACCATTGCAAGGTAATCTCGATCCTGCACTTCTTGTGCAAGGGGGGAGTGAGATGATAAAGACGATGGAAAATATCCTCTCGACTTTGGGGCCGCTGCATATTGCCAATCTTGGTCATGGAGTCGTGCCAGAAACGCCACCGGAACATGTTACAGAACTTGTGAGATTTATTCAAAATTTCAGAATATGAAGAAAATCGCGGTTGTTCTTTTCAATCTAGGGGGGCCAGATTCTCAAGAATCTGTGGAAGGATTTTTATTCAATTTGTTCCATGATAAAGCAATTATTCGTTTACCGGAACCCCTTCGGTTTCTTGTTGCTAAACTCATATCGAAGCGCCGCGCCCCGATAGCGTGCGCGATTTATGAAAAACTCGGCGGAAGTTCGCCAATTTTGAAAAACACACAAAAACAAGCAGCGGCTTTGGAAAAAACGCTGAATGACTCTTCTTCTGATCCTCTTTTTAAGACATTTATTGCGATGCGTTACTGGCATCCCTTCATTACCGAGGCCATTCAAGAAGTAAAAAAATATGGGCCGGACGAAATTGTTCTTATGCCCCTTTATCCTCAATATTCAACGACGACGACGCAATCGAGTTTTGAAGAATGGAAAAAAAAGGCGAAAAAATTAGGCTTCGAAATTCCGACTCAGGAAATTTGTTGTTATCCGCAAGAAAAAGGATTTATTCGAGCCTTGGCAAAAAAAATACGGGATGCCTATAACGAAGCAAAAAATTACGGCTTTCCTCGCATCCTTTTTTCTGCCCACGGCTTGCCAGAAAAAATTATCAAGGCAGGCGATCCTTATCAAAATCAATGCGAATTGACAGCAGAAGCGTTGAGAAAAGAACTCGCACTAGAAAATATTGACGCCGTCTTGTGCTTTCAAAGCCGTGTCGGAAGAATGAAATGGATTGGCCCCGCAACGGATAACGAGGTTCGCCGGGCCGGGAAAGAAAAAAAACCGTTGGTTATCGTTCCCATAGCCTTTGTTTCGGATAATGCGGAAACCTTGGTCGAGATCGATCACGATTATCGGCTCTTGGCGTTACAAAGCGGCGTTTCTTTTTTTGCCAACGTCCCCACTGTTGGTATCGCACCAGATTTTATCGATGGATTGGCGCAACTTATTCGAGATGCTCGAACACAGAAAAAAGATTGCCTTTGTTCGAGAGTTGCGCGAGTTTGTCCGCCGTAAATCCCCAGCCCTAAATCTCATAAAAATCTTAAGGACCCCCTATGTCTTACGATTGGCTTAGAGCACTTCACGTTCTTTCCGTCATCAGCTGGATGGCAGGTATGCTATATTTGCCGCGTCTTTACGTTTACCACGCAAAGGCCAAGATAGGTTCCGATCTCTCTGAGACTCTGAAAATTATGGAACGGCGCTTGCTGCGCTATATCATCAATCCAGCGATGATCGCGTCTTACGTTTTCGGAATTTGGATGCTGGTTATGAACCAAGCACTTCTGATTGAACCTTATATGCATGTCAAGTTTGCAGGTATTTTTGGTTTGCAAATCGTTCATGCGATGTTGGCACGTTATTGGCGCGCTTTTGCACAAGATCGCAACACGAGATCGGAATTATTTTTCCGCATTCTGAACGAAGTTCCGACAATTTTTATGATTGTGATCGTGATTATGATCATTGTTCGTCCGAATTTGTAATTTGTGCGATTGAAAGGACTGGGAAAAGGAAAAGCTATGGTTAATGCCCGTGGGGCAATGATTTCTTGACTTTACTCTTCTATTTGTTTAGAACAAGCAGTGTTCCGGCGCTGTATTTTTTGGATTGCGCAGTTTTTCGATCACAGGAACCCCTCCCTCTTCGGCGAATATCGGTCTGCAGTGTCAGACACTCGACGCCTTAATTTCCAGATCCACGAAGGATAAAATGACCTCGACCAATTTACGCGAACTGAAGGCCAAGACACCGGCCGAACTTCTCTCTATGGCGGAAAAAAACGGCGTTGAAGGCGCCAGCGCCATGCGCAAACAGGATATGCTGTTTGCCATTTTGAAAATTGTCGGCGAGCAGCCGAACCAAACCATTACTGGCGAAGGCGTGTTGGAAGTCCTTCCCGACGGTTTTGGTTTCTTGCGCTCGCCCGAAGCGAACTATCTCCCGGGCCCTGACGACATTTATGTTTCGCCGTCGCAAGTGCGCAAATTCAATTTACGCACAGGCGATACGGTCGAAGGCGAAATTCGTTCGCCCAAAGAAGGCGAACGTTATTTCGCACTTCTGAAAGTCAACAAGATCAACTTTGAAGAGCCGGAAAAAGCGCGTCACCGCGTTGGCTTCGACAATCTGACGGCGCTTTATCCTACACAGCATCTTAAGCTTGAGATGCCGGATCCGACAAAAAAAGAATATACCTCGCGCATTATCGACCTCGTCTGTCCGCTTGGCAAAGGCCAGCGCGGCTTGATCGTCGCACCGCCGCGCACCGGTAAAACGGTGATGATGCAGAATATCGCTCATGCGATTACGACCAATCATCCCGAAGTTTATCTGATCGTTCTTCTGATCGACGAACGCCCCGAAGAAGTCACGGATATGGCGCGCTCGGTTAAGGGTGAAGTTATCAGCTCGACCTTCGACGAACCCGCTACGCGCCATGTTCAGGTCGCGGAAATGGTGATCGAAAAGGCTAAGCGTTTGGTTGAACACAAACGCGACGTTGTTATTTTGCTAGACAGCATCACGCGTTTGGCGCGTGCCTATAATACCGTCGTCCCCTCATCGGGCAAAGTTTTGACCGGCGGTGTTGACGCCAACGCGTTACAACGCCCCAAGCGTTTCTTCGGTGCGGCGCGAAACGTCGAAGAAGGCGGTTCGTTGACGATCATCGCCACGGCCTTGATCGACACCGGCAGCCGTATGGACGAAGTGATTTTTGAAGAATTCAAGGGCACGGGCAATTCGGAAATTATTCTTGATCGTAAACTCTCCGACCGCCGTACCTTCCCGTCGATCGACATCACCAAGTCGGGCACGCGCAAGGAAGAATTGCTGGTCGACAAGGCCACTATCTCCAAGATGTGGGTGCTGCGTCGCGTGTTGATGCCGATGGGTGTGACGGACGCGATGGAATTCTTGCTCGACAAAATGAAATACGCCAAAACCAACGCCGACTTCTTCGACAGCATGGGAAGCAGCAGCAGTGGCGGCAACGAAAACGGCGGCTCACCGCCCGTGCAACGCACAACCATCGCAAGGCGCACCTCGTCGTCGGCTTCGTCATCGGGATCGACGAATTCGAGCTCGGATAAAGAATAAACAAAGAGGGGGGTAGCGCAGTGGACACGACAGAAAAAGCGGAAGCGTTTTTGTCCGCCTTCCTTGCGAAAGCCCCCTTGATGCAAATCGCCACAACCGATGGGAACGAACCTTGGATCGCGACGGTTTGGTTTGCGGCGGATGACAAGAAAAACATCTACTTTTTGTCCAAAGAGCACAGGATTCATTCCCAGCATTTGGAAAAGAACAGAAAAGTCGCCTGTGCGATAAGCGGACAGTTTAGCCAAGGCCCAGGCGAAAAAATCCAAGGCGCCCAACTTAGCGGAACAGCGTCGAAAGTTACGCTTGTTGAAATGCTCAAAGCCTATCAAACCTATAGCCATAAATGGCCGCAAGTTCTGAAAATAGGAACGCTCGAAGCCTTCAAGGGAAACGCCGCAGGGACGCGACTGTATAAAGTTGTTCCCGAGAAAATCGTGTGGTTTGACGAAATAAACTTTCCTGACCAGCCAAGAATTCAAACCTTTCCTGCTCATAAGGAATAAGGGGTGAAAGAATTCAGGCCTCCGTTTGCGGGATTTTTGTTCGCGCTAGCGGCGTCATTTTTTTATGGCCTATGGCCTGCGGCTGTGCGCGGCGTTTATGCCGCAGGGGGCGATGTCGGCTTTGTTCTTTTTACCATGACGTGGACGCGCGGCCTTATGATGGGGGTGTTTTGCCTTGCGACGCAAAGACATCTTTTTGTGACACGAGAATCCGTGAAGCAGGGGCTCGTCGGGGGATTTTTTCAGGCCGTATGTTTGGGGGCGCTATATGCTTCCCTCAAGTTCATATCGGGGCCTCTTGCCATAATCATCCATTTTAGCCATACGCTGATGCTCTTGTGCTTTATGGCGTGGCGCGGCGAAGTTCGGTTGAATTTGGCAACGGTTGTAACGACTTGCGCGGCCTTGATCGGGCTAACCTTTGTGCTCGATCTTTGGCATGCGCAAAACGCGGCTACGATGGAGGGGATCGTTCTGGCTTTCATCTCCGCTCTGGCGACCGTCAGTCGCCTTTATGTATATGGGCAGCAGGTGAAACTGCGGCATCCTATTGTCGTTGGTGCGGAAAGTTTTTTGGTTGCTGCCGCGATGCTGTCTCCCGTTCTGTTTTTTGGGGTTCATCCCCCCGTTACATGGATTGGGGCGGGTTTTGCCGTGCTGGGCTGTGCAGCTGTGACGTTTGCTAGCTTTGCCATGTTTTATGGCATAGCTCTTCTTGGCTCTTTCAGACTAAGCCTGTTTTCGAAAATGGAGCCCGTCTTTACCTCGGTCTTTTCGGCAGTTTTATTGGGGGAAATTCTCAAGGGCAGCCAATATGCTGGCATAGCGATGGTTTTAGGCAGCCTCGCCCTCTATCAGGTTTTCGAGCAAAGGCATATTAAAGCGGCATGACAGAGATGGCCCACAAAACGCTTCATCGAGGGATTTATACGGCTTTGGCGGCCACCGCTTGTTTTGGCGTTTTTCCTGCTGCCAGCCGCGCGGTTTATGCGGAAGGGGGCAACGCAGTCTCTGTTATCCTTGTGACAACATGGGTAAGGGCTATCGCGCTTGCAGGGTTTAGTTTGCTTGCGCGAAAAAGACTGTTCGCAAGCTGGAGCGACTTTAAGGAATCCGCCATTGGCGGAGCATTCCAGACCGTTTCCATTCTTTGTATTCTCACCGCGCTGGGCTATTTGCCAGGACCAATCGTTGTCATTATAGTTTTTACGCATACGCTGATGTTGCTGTTTTTTATGGCGTGGCGTGGCGAGATTAAGCTTGATCCCATAACGGTGGCGTCGACGGTGGCGGCCTTGGGCGGACTTTGTCTTGTTCTCGATTTGTGGCACGCTCAATCAAAAGCGAACTATATCGGCATTGCGCTGGCTTTTGTCGCGGCAGGCGCAACGCTAAGCCGCATTTACGTCTATGGAAAGCAAACGCAAGTGCGATACCCGACAGTAGTCGGGGCGGAAAATTTCTTAATCGCCGCTGTTTTTGTTTCTTTCTTTGCTTTTGTCAGTCCTCCACATTTTTCCCTATCGATTGCGGGGTATTATTGGCTGGGCGCGGCGTCAATTTCGCTGACACTGGGAACCTTCTTCCTTTTTTACGGTATTTCTCTGCTCGGTTCGTTTCGCTATAGCCTGTTTTCCAAAGTAGAGCCGATCTTTACTTCGCTTTTCTCCGTTTGGTTTTTGGGCGAGGTTTTGAAATTTCAGCAATATATGGGGATCGTTGTTGTTGTTTGCAGCCTTATCCTCTACCAAGTTTTTGAGCAAAGGCGTATAAAGCGGACATGACTAAGCGCATGAAATTGCCCATCCCTGCGGGGGTTAATCGGGTTTTGCTGCATTGTTGCTGTGCGCCTTGTTCGGGCGAGGTGATTGAGGCTATTCAGGCAGCGGGTCTTGACCTGACGATTATTTTCTACAATCCCAATATTCATCCTGTTGAGGAATATGCGCGGCGGAAACAGGAAATCATCCGTTTTGCCGAAGACAAAAAAATCCTCGTTATCGACGCCGATTATGATCCCGACACATGGTTTGCGCGGGTCAAGGGGCTGGAGGATGAGCCAGAGCAGGGTAGGCGGTGTGAGCAATGTTTTGATCTGCGGCTTGAGCGCACGGCTTTTTATGCGCAGGAAAACGGGTTCTCGCTTTTCACCTCATGCCTTGGTATTTCGCGGTGGAAAAATATGGAGCAGGTTAATGCCTGCGGTCATCGCGCGGCGGCACGGTATGAGGGGCTGGCATATTGGGAGTATAACTGGCGGAAGAACGGAGGATCCTCCCGCATGATCGAAATCACCAAACGGGAGAATTTCTATCAGCAGAATTATTGCGGCTGCGTTTTCTCTCTGCGAAACGCGAAGAAAAGGGTGAGCGTAAGGGCCGAAAAAGAAGCTCGTCATTCAGGCTTTCCACCTACGCAAGAGGCTTCGGTGGACAAGTCGCCGGAATGACGAGAGAGGTTAAACCCTTTTCTTTCTTTTCAAATACGGCGCGAGATAATGGCCGGTATAGCTTTCTTCCGCTAGGGCGATCTCTTCGGGTGTTCCGGTTGCCACGATTTTTCCACCGCCGTCGCCACCTTCGGGGCCAATGTCGATGATGTGATCCGCCGTTTTGATAACTTCCAGATTATGTTCGATCACGATGACCGTATTGCCTTGATCGACTAGCGCGTGCAGGACTTCCAATAATTTCCGCACATCTTCGAAATGCAAGCCCGTGGTCGGTTCGTCCAGAATATAAAGCGTTTTTCCCGTCGCTCGACGAGCTAACTCCTTCGCCAGCTTCACGCGCTGTGCCTCGCCGCCGGAAAGGGTCGTGGCGGATTGCCCGATTTTGACATAAGACAGCCCGACGCGGTTCAGCGTCGCCATGCGGTCGCGGATGCTGGGAACGGCCTTAAAAAACTCCGCGCCTTCTTCGACCGTCATATCCAAAACATCGGCGATGCTTTTGCCGCGATAAAGAACATCCAGCGTTTCGCGGTTATAGCGTTTGCCGAGGCATTCGTCGCAGGTCACAAAAACATCGGGCAGAAAATGCATGGCGATTTTGATCGTACCGTCGCCTTCGCAAGCCTCGCACCGTCCGCCTTTGACGTTGAACGAAAAACGACCCGCGCTATAGCCCCGTGCTTTGGATTCCGGCAATCCGGCAAACCAATCGCGGATGGGTGTAAACGCGCCTGTATAGGTCGCCGGATTTGAACGCGGCGTGCGCCCGATGGGCGATTGATCGATATCGACGATTTTGTCGATAAATTCGATGCCTTTAATCACCTCATGCGGTTCGGGAAGATCGCGGGCAAAATTAAGTTTCCGCGCCAAAGCCTTGTAAAGCGTTTCGATCACCAGCGTCGATTTGCCGCCGCCCGAAACCCCCGTCACCGCCGTAAACGTGCCCAACGGAAACCGCGCATGAACGTTTTTCAGATTATTGCCGGACGCGCCAAGCACTTCCAGCCACATGCCGTTACGCGCCTCGCGGCGTTCCGTCGGAAGCGGGATAGATTTTTTGCCCGTCAGATACTGCGCTGTTATGCTGTCGGCGGATTTCAAAACTTGCTGAGGTGTTCCGGCGGCGATAACATGCCCCCCGTGAATGCCTGCGCCAGGCCCCATATCGATCAGATAATCGGCTTGGCGAATGGCGTCTTCATCATGTTCTACCACAAGTACCGTATTGCCCAGATCTCGCAGCCGCTTGAGCGTCACCAGCAAGCGGGCATTATCGCGTTGATGAAGCCCGATGCTGGGTTCGTCCAAAACATATAAAACCCCCGTCAGCCCCGACCCGATTTGCGAGGCAAGACGGATGCGTTGACTTTCTCCGCCCGACAGGGTGCCGCTAGCGCGGGACAGGGCCAGATATTCCAACCCGACATTGTTAAGGAAGCCCAAGCGTTCGTTGATTTCTTTGAGAATCCGCGCTGCAATCTCCCGCTGCTTGGCGGTCAACGCTTTTGGCAAAGCCTGAAACCACGCGGCCGCCGTTTTGATCGAGAGTTCGCAAACCTGACTGATATTCTTTTCGGCGATTTTGACCGCCAAAGCTTCCGGCTTCAACCTCTGCCCTCCACAAACATCGCAAGGCTTGCTCAGTTGAAACTTGCCCAGCTCCTCACGCATCCATTCGCTGTCGGTCTGACGCCAGCGGCGTTCGATGTTGGGAATGACGCCTTCAAAAGGCTTGTCGTGACGATAGGTGTGGTTGGCTTCCCGATAGGTGAATTTAATCGCCCGATCCCCTGTGCCGAAAAGCAAGGCGTTGCGGAATTCTTTCGACAAACTATTCCACGGTGCACCCATGCTTTCTTTATAACTGCGGCACATCGCTTCGAGGATTTGCATGTAAAAGGTTTTCCACGGCGCGATAGCCTCATCCGCCAAACAGGCTGTTTTATCCGGCACCACAAGATCGGGGTCGAAATAAAGCTTTTCGCCAAGTCCGTCGCAAGCGGGACACGCGCCATGCGGATTGTTGAACGAAAATAAACGCGGCTCGATCTCCTCGATGGTAAAACCGCTGATGGGGCAGGCGAATTTGGAAGAAAACGTCGTAATCTTGCCCGTGACGGTATTTTCAACCAACACAAGCCCATCGGCAAGTTTCAGCGCGGTTTCAATCGAGTCTGGCAGACGGTTGTCCAGATCGGGCTTGACCACCAAACGGTCGACCACCACGGCGATATCGTGCTTTTTCTTTTTATCAAGCGCGGGGGCTTCGTCGATATCGTAAACTTTGCCGTCGATCTTGACGCGCTGGAATCCCTGTTTGCGGAATTCCTGCAATTCTTTTTTATATTCGCCCTTGCGTCCGCGCACATGGGGCGCAAGCAGCATAATCTTGCTGCCTTCGGGCATGGCACGGATGCGATCCGCCATTTGCGTGATCGTCTGGCTTTCGATGGGAAGCCCCGTCGCGGGCGAATAAGGCACACCGATCCGCGCATAAAGCAAACGCAGATAATCGTAAATCTCCGTCACCGTGCCGACCGTCGAGCGCGGATTGCGCGAGGTCGTCTTCTGCTCGATAGAAATGGCGGGAGAAAGCCCCTCGATGGAATCGACATCGGGCTTTTGCTGCATCTCCAAAAACTGCCGCGCATAGGCCGACAGGCTTTCGACATAGCGGCGCTGTCCCTCGGCATAAATCGTGTCGAAGGCTAGCGACGATTTACCCGATCCCGAAAGGCCGGTAATCACCACCAGCCGATCACGCGGAATCGCCACGTCGATATTTTTCAAATTGTGTTCGCGCGCCCCGCGCACATGAATTTCTGTTTGCATGAAGCCAATATGGGGGCTTGGGAGACAAATTGCGAGTCCTTTTGTACTTGTTTTGTTCTTTTGTTTGCGTTATAGGTTGGAAGAAGGAAAGGGGCGGCGAGTTACCCACAAAAAAACGCCGTTCCGCCGAGAAAGCTTGTGTCTAGTTCGGCGTCTTTCGGTTATCACTGATGTGTCTCTTATCCCTTTTTCTTGCGGAGTTTCCCATGGCAGGCAGCGTCAACAAAGTCATCCTTATCGGCAATCTGGGGCGCGACCCCGAAATCCGCGCTTTTCAAAACGGCGGGCGCGTCGCCTCCTTCTCCATCGCCACCTCCGAAAATTGGAAAGACAAATCCACGGGCGAAAAGAAAGAACGCACCGAATGGCACCGCATTTCCGTTTTGAACGACAAACTGGTCGAAGTCGTCGAACGTTATGTCAAGAAAGGCTCTAAGCTCTATATCGAAGGGCAATTGGAAACCCGCAAATGGACGGATAAAGACGGTCAGGAAAAATACACGACCGAAGTCGTCCTGCGCCCCTTCCGCGGCGAAATCACGATGCTCGACAGCGCCGGAAGCCGCAGCGGCGGTGGGGCAGTTCCTCCGATGTCGGAAGAACAAGCCTTCGGCGGCTCGTCGTCCAGCGGCAGCATCGGCGGCAGCGCGGATTTGGATGACAGCATTCCGTTTTAAGGGGGGGGCGTCATTCCGGCAAAAGCCGGAATCCAGTACGCGAGCGATAGCGAGCATAAGGATATCGTGAAGAAAAACAAATGTTTTCAATCTTGATACCGGCTTTCGCCGGTATGACGAGGTGCTTTGATTATGGGCGAATTCTCCTTCATCCACCTCCGTGTTCATTCCGCCTATTCTCTTGCAGAAGGGGCGATTAAGGTTGTCGAGGACAAGGCGAAGGAAGGCTTTACGCCGCCGCGCAAAGATTTGATTAAGCTTTGTCGGAAGCACGATATGCCAGCTGTGGCTTTGACCGATAAAGGCAATTTATTCGGCGCGTTGGAATTCGGGCAGGCGGCTGCTGATGCGGGGGTGCAGCCTATTATCGGCTGTCAGATCGCCGTGTTGCGGCCTGAGCAAGCCTCGCTCAAAACCATGACGCGGGATGGGTACGATCAGCTTGTTCTGTTGGTGCAAAACGAACAGGGCTATCGCAATTTGTCGGCCTTGGTCACTTTGTCTTTTGTCGAAAAAGACCGGCCTTATCCTTTTGTCACCGCCGAAGAACTTGCCCGACACACCGAAGGCTTGATCGCGCTTTCGGGAGGCACGGAAGGCGAGGTCGGGCGGTTGCTGATCGGCGGTCAGCATGATGCGGCAGAAGCGGCTTTGCAAAAACACGCCGCGCTTTTTCCGGCGCGTTTCTATGTTGAAATCACGCGGCATCACGGCGGCGTGACTGGCGCGAACGAACAGCGTATCGAACATGAACTGATCGAACTGGCGTATAAACACGCCCTGCCCTTGGTCGCCACCAACGATGTTTATTTCGGCGAACCCGATATGTATGACGCGCATGACGCGCTTTTGTGCATCGCCGACAAAATGGTTGTGGCGGAAAAAAACCGCCGCCGTTTAACCCGCGATTATTGTTTTAAATCCGCCGCCGAAATGCGGGCTTTGTTCGCGGATTTGCCTGAGGCCTGTGACAACACGCTGGTTATCGCCAAACGATGCGCCTTTATGCCCGCGCTTCGCAAACCGATTTTGCCAGCCTTTTCAACCGCCGCAGGACGAGACGAGTCACAAGAACTTCGCGCCCAAGCGCAAGACGGGCTTAAGGCGCGGCTCGACGCAGCGGGAACGTCAGACCGGGTTGCTTATGAAGAACGCTTGGTGTTCGAGCTCGACACAATTATCAAGATGGGGTTCGCGGGCTACTTCCTGATCGTCTCTGACTTCATCAAATGGTCGAAGCAAAACGGCGTTGCCGTTGGACCAGGGCGCGGTTCGGGCGCGGGTTCCGTTGTCGCGTGGTCGCTTTTGATTACCGATCTTGACCCCTTGCGCTTCGGCTTGCTGTTCGAACGGTTTCTGAATCCCGAACGCGTTTCCATGCCCGATTTCGATATCGATTTCTGTCAGGAACGGCGCGACGAAACCATTCGCTATGTGCAGGAAAAATACGGATCCGACCGTGTCGCGCAAATTATTACCTTCGGCAAATTGCAAGCCCGCGCCGCGCTGCGCGATGTCGGGCGCGTTTTGGCGATGCCTTATGGCTATGTCGATAAAATCTGCAAATTGGTGCCGAACAACCCTGCCAACCCTATGACTTTGGGGCAGGCCATCGACAGTGAACCCCAGCTCCAGCATATGCGCGACGGAGACCCCGTTGTGGCGCAGATGATGGATATTGCGCTGAAACTGGAAGGCTTGTTCCGCAACGCCTCGACCCATGCGGCGGGCGTTGTTATCGGCGACAGGCCGCTGGTCGAATTAGTGCCGCTCTACCGCGATCCCAGTTCGGCGCTTCCCGCGACCCAGTTCAATATGAAAACCGTCGAAGCGGCGGGGCTTGTCAAGTTCGATTTCCTTGGCTTGAAAACGCTGGACGTCTTGCAAATGGCGGTCGAGCTTTTAAAGGCGCGGGATGTCGACATCGATCTGACGCGTTTGCCGCTGGACGACGCCAAAACTTACAAAATGCTGACCAAGGGCGACACGACCGGCGTGTTCCAGTTAGAAAGCTCGGGCATGCGCGATGTTCTGCGCAAATTAAAGCCCAATCGTTTTGAAGACATTATCGCGCTCGTGGCGCTCTACCGCCCAGGCCCGATGGATAACATCCCGACCTATATTAAACGCAAAAAGAACGAAGAAAAAGTCGATTATCTGCACCCTGCCCTGCGTCCCATTTTGGAAGATACGTTCGGCATTCTGATTTATCAGGAACAAGTCATGCAAGCGGCGCAGATCCTTGCGGGCTATAGTCTTGGCGCCGCCGATCTTTTGCGCCGCGCTATGGGTAAAAAGAAAGCCTCGGAAATGGCGGCGCAACGCGCCAATTTTATTAAGGGCGCGGGTGAAAAACACAGCGTGCCGGAAGACCAGGCGGGGCTGATCTTTGACCAGATCGACAAATTCGCGGGCTACGGTTTTAACAAAAGCCACGCGGCGGCCTATGCGCTCATCGCTTATCAAACGGCCTATCTCAAAGCCAATTATCCCGTTGAATTTTTTGCTGCCGCGATGAATTTCGAATTGGGCGATACGGACAAGCTGAACGTGTTTCGACAGGAATTGACGCGCCATCGCATCGCGCTGTTGCCGCCCGACATCAATCATTCCTTTCCGATCTTCGCCGTGGAAGCGGTCGCCGAGAAGGCCGCCATTCGTTATGCCTTGGCGGCGATCAAGGGCGTCGGCATGGCGGCCATGCAGGGCGTTATCGAGGCGCGGAAAGAAAAAGGCGCGTTCCGCGATCTGTTCGATCTGGCCGAACGCGTGGATTCTCATGCCGTGAACCGCAAGCAATTGGAAAATCTGGCGGCGGCAGGGGCGTTTGATGCGCTTAACAAAAATCGCGCCCAAACCATCGCCTCCATCGAAACTTTGCTGAAGCACAGCCAGCAAACGAACGCCGAGCGTTCCAGCGGACAGGCCAACATGTTCGCCGCCGCGCATGGGGTGTCGCGCCCTCCTTTGCCGCAGGCGAAAATGTGGGACGATCTGACGCGGCTGCAACATGAATTTGCCGCGCTTGGTTTTTATATGTCGGCGCATCCTTTGGATAATTACCGCGCCATTTTGGAGCGCATCGGCGCGGTGCAGGTCGACAAAATCGCCGAGAAGCAACGCCTTGGCGGGTCAACACGGTTCAAGTTGGCGGGGATCGTTGTGTCGAAACAGGAACGCACCTCCAAACAAGGCAACAAATTCGCCTTTGTCCAATTATCCGATGGCGGCGGCGCGTTTGAAATCACCGTGTTTTCCGAATTGCTCGCCGCAAAGCGCGACGTGATGGAAGCAGGAACCGCCGTGTTGGTCGAAGTCGATGCCCAAACCAACACGCAAGGCGGTAAACAGGGCGAAGGCGGTGCGCCAGATTTGCGCTTTATCGCCCGAGGGATTGAACCTTTGTCCGACGCGGCGGCACGGGCGGCGCGCGGCATCCGTATTAAACTTTTTGAACCCTCGCCCGTGTCCGAAATTCATAAACTTCTCGACGCGACTCCCAAAGGGCGCTCCCAAGTCGTTCTCGCGCTTGACCTCGACGATGGCGAAGAAGCGGAAATTGAACTCCCGGGCGCATGGACGCTGACGGAAGCCACGAAAGCCAAACTCCGCCAAATCGGCGATGGGCTGGATGTGGTTGAGTATTAGAGGGGATTACCCAACTACCGCTTCATCCTGTTTTTTCTCGTTTGGCGTTTTGGTTGTGGGGGCGGGGAAATAATCGAAAGTTAGATTTTCCCCCTCCGTATCTACGCCCACCGTCACTGCGCCGCCTTTTTGCAAGGCACCGAACAGCAACTCCTCCGCCAACGGCTTTTTGACGTGTTCTTGGATCACGCGGCTCAAAGGCCTTGCGCCGTAGAGCGGGTCGTATCCTTTTTTGCCGAGCCATGTCCGCGCTTCGGGTTTTAGCTCTATCGTCACGCCGCGTTCGCTGAGTTGGGTTTCTAGCTGAAGAATGAATTTTTCTACGACGCGTTCGATGGTTTCCGGCGACAAAGCGTTAAAGGGAATGATCGCGTCCAGTCGGTTGCGGAATTCTGGCGAGAAGAGCTTGTTGATCGCTTCCGTATCCTCGCCCAATCTTTGTTCGCGCAAAAAGCCCATCGCGGGCTTCGCCAGATCGACCGCTCCGGCATTGGTGGTCATAATCAGGATCACATTGCGGAAATTGATGGTCTTGCCGTTATGGTCGGTCAAGCTTCCGTGATCCATCACTTGCAGCAAAAGCGCGTAAAGATCTGGATGCGCCTTTTCGATTTCGTCCAGAAGCAAGACGCAATGCGGATGTTGATCGACGGCGTCGGTTAAAAGACCTCCCTGCTCAAACCCGACATAGCCCGGCGGTGCGCCTATCAGCCGCGACAGGCTATGCTTTTCCATATATTCAGACATATCGAAACGCTTCAGCTCGACGCCCAAGCTGGCGGCCATCTGCCGCGCCACCTCGGTCTTGCCGACGCCTGTGGGGCCCGAAAATAAATAGCAGCCTATCGGCTTCTCCGGTTCGCGCAAACCCGCCCGCGCTAGTTTGATCGCTGCAACCAAGGCCGCAATCGCCGTGTCTTGCCCGTAAACAAGCGTTTTCAGATCGCGCTCAAGATTGCGTAACGTCTCGCGGTCGTCCGCGCCGACCGATTTCGGCGGCACGCGAGCGAGCTTGGCGACAACGGCTTCCATTTCCTCGACGCCCAAAATACTTTTCCGCTTTTCAAGCGGCAAAAGCATTTGCGAAGCCCCCGCCTCGTCGATCACGTCGATGGCTTTGTCCGGCAATTTGCGGTCGTTGATATAACGCGCTGAAAGTTCCACCGCCGCACGGATAGCCTCATCGGTAAAGCGCAAATGGTGATGGTCTTCATAGACGGATTTCAATCCCGCTAGAATCTTGACTGCGTCTTCGACCGAGGGTTCCTGAATATCGATTTTCTGGAATCGTCGCGCCAAAGCGCGGTCTTTTTCAAAAGAAGCGCGATATTCTTTGTAGGTGGTCGATCCAATGCAGCGCAACGACCCATTCGCCAAAGCAGGTTTCAGCAAATTCGACGCGTCCATCGACCCTGACGAGGTCGCCCCCGCGCCGATGACCGTATGGATTTCGTCGATAAACAAAACCGCATGGGGAATGGCTTTTAGCTCTTTCAAAACGCCCTTCAGCCGTTCTTCGAAATCGCCGCGATAACGCGTCCCCGCCAAAAGCAAACCCATATCAAGCGAGAAAATCACCGCACTGCGTAAGGCTTCCGGCACTTCGCCCCGGACGATACGCCGCGCTAAACCTTCGGCAATCGCCGTCTTGCCGACTCCTGCATCGCCGACGTAAAGCGGATTGTTTTTCTGACGGCGGCACAGAATTTGGATCGTGCGGTCTACTTCTTCGGCGCGGCCTATCAGGGGGTCGATGCCGCCTTCTTGCGCCTTGGTGTTCAGGTTGACACAATATTCTTCCAGCGCGCGTGGCTTTTTCGCGGGCTTTTCGTCGCCTAGCATTTCTTCTTCCGCATGGGCGTCTTCTGTGTGCTCCGTGTTTCCCGATTTGGTGATGCCGTGGGAGATGTAATTCACCGCGTCGAAACGCGTCATGCTTTGCCCTTGCAAAAAGAACACCGCATGGCTTTCGCGTTCCGAAAAAAGCGAGACAAGAACATTCGCTCCCGTCACTTCTTCGCGTCCGGCAGATTGAACATGAATGACGGCGCGTTGTAAAACACGCTGGAATCCGGCTGTTGGTTTGGCGTCTTCTTCGTAGCTGTCGATGACAAGGCCTGTCAGCTCATGATCGATATGCTTGATGAGTTCGGCGCGTAAGAGTCCTAGATCGATATTGCAGGCGCGAAGCACGGCGATCGCGTCGCTATCGTCCGTAAGCGCGAGAAGCAGATGTTCCAGTGTCGCATATTCATGCCTGCGCTGATTGGCGAGCGCCAAAGCGCGATGCAACGTGTGTTCAAGGTTGCGTGACAACATGGGGGGATTGTAGCATAAGAACGGATTGCGGCGAAAGGGCTCGGTCAAGGAAGCCTCGGAATGCTTGTTCTAGGGATAGAAACCAGTTGCGATGATACGGGAATCGGCATTGTGGACGCCGCAAAGGGCATTCGCGCCAATGTCGTAGCCTCGCAGTTGGAGGCGCATAAGCCCTATGGCGGCGTGGTGCCGGAAATCGCGGCGCGGGCGCATCTGGACGTCATCGACGATGTTCTTGCGCAGGCGCTGCAAGACTCCGGCCTCTGTTTCGGCGATCTTTCCGCTATTGCCGCCACTACGGGCCCGGGGCTTATCGGCGGCGTGATGGTCGGTTCGATGATGGGCAAGGCGATAGCCGCCGTCCGTCATCTTCCCTTTATCTCTGTCAACCATCTGGAAGCGCATGCTTTAACGGCGCGGCTGACCCATGATGTCGCGTTTCCCTATTTGTTGCTTTTGGCGTCTGGCGGGCATTGCCAGTTGGTGCTGGTGCGCGGCGTGGGCGATTACCGCGTGTTGGGGCGCACGATCGACGATGCCGTCGGGGAATGTTTCGACAAGTCCGCGAAAATGTTGGGGCTTGGCTATCCGGGCGGGCCCAAGATTGAGCAGGCGGCGCTAACGGGCAACCCCAAAGCCTTCCCCCTGCCCCGCCCCATGGTTGGTCGCATCGGCTGCGATTTTTCTTTCTCGGGATTGAAAACGGCGGTCAGGACGTTCCTCGAAGGCCGACCTCTAACCCTTGCCCTTGTCGCGGATGTGGCGGCAAGCCTGCAAGCCGCGATAGCCGACAGCGTTGCCGACCGCGCCAGCCATGCTTTCACAATGTTGAAGGAAGAAGGGCTGGTTGTGACGAGCTTTGTCGCCGCAGGCGGCGTCGCGGCTAATCAGGCTTTGTGCGCAAGATTGACGCGACTGGCTCAGGAAAATAACGTTTTCTTCGCCGCGCCCCCGCCAAAATTATGCACCGATAACGGCGTAATGGTAGCTTGGGCGGGATTGGAAAGATTCCGCTTGGGGCTTATCGACGGCCTCGACGCTCCTGCCCGTCCGCGCTGGCCCCTAGAGGATCTGCGGCGCACGCAATAAAAACAGAGAAGCCTACGCCGCTTGCGCCGTCTCGGTTTCTGTTAACAGCTGATAAAGGGCGGAGGCGTCCTTGGCAGAGCGCAACTTTTCGCACAGCTTGGGATCGCGCAGCAAACGCGACACGGTCGCCAGCGCGTGCAGATGATCGGCTCCCGCCGCTTCAGGCGCGAGGAGCAGGAAAATAAGATCGACCGGCTTGTCGTCGATAGCCTCGAAATTCACCGGTTGGGACAGGCGCGCAAAGAATCCTGAAACTTTGTCAAGGCCGGAAACGCGACCGTGCGGGATGGCTATGCCCTGCCCGACGCCGGTCGTGCCCAGTCTTTCTCGTTCCCACAACACATTAAACAACTCGGCATGATCTTTGCCCAACAAAGCGGCGGCGGAAGCCGCAAGGCTTTGCAGCACTTCTTTCTTAGAAGAAACGCTCAAGGCCGCTTCCACGGCCTGAGGCAAAATTAAGTCGCGCATCGTTAAATTCTGTGCCATGGGAAAGCTCCCTGCCTTGTTAGGCGCGGTGCGCGGCGGGAAGGGTTTCGGTGGGATCGACCCAGCCGATATTCCCATCGGGACGGCGATAGATCATGTTCAATCCGCCATGACCGCGGTTGCGGAACAACAAGGCGGGCAAATCGCCCAGATCGAGGCGCATGACAGCTTCGCCGACGGTCAGCGTTTCCACAGGCGTCGTCATTTCGGCGACAATCGTGGGGTTGTCTTGCACTTCTTCGCCTTCGCCCTGCGCATCGCCGTGCAAAACGAAGGAATTTGCCAAAGAGGCGACCCCTTCGCGGCTGCTGTCGTG
>CAIXLI010000205.1 GCA_903920205.1 uncultured Pseudomonadota bacterium | reverse complement strand
CTTGCCGTCTACGGCAGCCTGGATGATCTCTTCCTGCGGAGAACGGAACGCCGAATGGCCCCAATATTTTTTAAGCAGCTCGTGCGAAGTCACCACGGGCCACCGTACACCTCTGACAGAATTCCATCCCATAATTTCCATGCGACCGTCTGTATGTTCGATGGCAGCCGTATTGTTTCCCATCCAGTCACCGCAGTTGAAGTAAGCAATTTTGTTTATACTCAAAGCGGCAGGAATGTGATTGTGTCCCACCACAATGCCATCCAACAGCGGTTGGTTTTCCCATGCGCTATTCGACAACCGTTTTTTCTCAATGTCCTTGTTAAGTTTTTCCACGAACGCGACAGCAAGCTCGGGCAGGTCAATATCAAACTTCGTTTTGATCCGTTCGACATTCTGTGCCAAAGAAAACCCATCGTTCATTTTAAAAAGATTGCGCGTAATCTGGTGAATGATCCATTGTTCGTCGTTGCGGGTTAGCCATTTGCTGAAATGAAATAGTTGGTCACGCGCCTTCGTGCCTATAATGCTCAACAAACGCTGATTCTTGATAAGAAGATCGAACTCATCGCCGTGCTGAACGAGAAATCGCCGATCATCAACGGTTTTGTGCACAATATTGTGAAGAAAGACAATGCGACGTGTTTGTGCTATATCGTTAAAAAGCCCAAGAATGATTTTTTTTCTTTCAGTAAGAGCCTTGCTCGTTTCTAAAAATGAAAGATGCTTATCGACGGTTTCTTCCGGTAAATCGATCGGGGTGCGCAAACTCGGGCGCAAAAAATCGTCATGATTTCCTGGGATATAAAAAATGTAAGAGCCTTTGCGTTCATGGCGCAATAATTTCTGGATAACGTCGGTATGACCAGACCGAAGGTTTTGTGTCGCCTCTTTCGCGCCGGGCTTAAACAGGCGACCTATGTGATGGAGGCGTGTAATGCCAAGCCCCCAGCCGTCAATCACATCGCCGACAAGATAGATATATTTGGGAATAACGTGATTCAAAAAATCGACAAGTTCCTGCGCTCGACACCCGGGAGAGAAAAGATGAACGTCCGACAAAAAAACGGCATTGACGGAAAGAGGAGGGTGCCGGAGCCTGTCTGACGTGTCCTCATGAAATTCCGAAATCCGAAGTCCGCGAATAATTTGTTCCTGATTCATACACACCGCATAACAATAATATGAGGTGTTTTATGCCAGAATCTTGTTGGATTTGCTAGGGTGGTATGAAAGAACCATGACGCTGTTCTGTTAAGCCTAATATTGGGAAATCTTTGCGGAAACAAAGCGGCATTCCCGCGCAATTATTTGCCCTTTGTTCCGCTTTCTCTTACAATGCACCTTTGCTGCCGAGCCCCCGTTTTTGGGAAAAGGATTTTATGCCCATGAAATTTCCTAAGCCATTGAAAATAGGAGCCACGATAGGGATTGTTGCTCCCGCCAGCGCGGGCGATTCCGACATACTTGAAAAAGGCCGATGCTTTCTTGAAGAACACGGTTATCGCGTCGTTATTCATCCCCAATGCTACCAAAGGATCGGGCAATTGGCAGGGACGGATGAAGCGCGGGCTTCTGCCTTGATGGATATGTTCCGCGACCCTGCAATCGACGCCATTATGTGCGCCCGCGGAGGGAATGGCTCGATACGCCTGCTTGATAAACTGGATTACCCGCTCATCACACAGAACCCCAAGCCGTTTATCGGTTATTCCGACATTACTCTATTCCTTCAGGCCATCAGCAAAAATTGCGATTTTGTCACCTATCACGGACCCATGCTGGCGAGTTTCGGGCGCGATTTTGATCCGCGCACAGCGGATGATTTCTTTGCGCATATCGAAAGTGAACGCGGTCTGTCAACGCTTGCCGTCCCCGATGTCGATGTTCTTGTCTCGGGCAAAGCCGAAGGCGTTCTTGTCGGCGGCAATATGACGCTTCTGCAAAACATGGTGGGAACGCCTTATGATTGGTCGGGCAGGGACGCCATTCTGTTTTTGGAAGATGTGGATGAAGTCCTCTATCGTATCGACCGCACACTCCAGCACTTCCGTCTGGCCGGAAAATTCCGGAATGTTAACGCCGTCATCTTTGGCGATATGATCGATGTGCCCGATGGCGAAACCAGCCATATGCGCGAGGGCGAACGCCCCTATGGGCGGAATATCAGACAAATTCTCAAAGACAATCTCCCCCCCGACATTCCCGTGTGCATGAATTTTCCCTGCGGTCATGGAAAATACATAACGACTTTACCGATAGGGGCATCGGTTAAGCTGACCTTAGACAAAGACGGCGCTGTTTTGACGCCATCGTAAGTATTGCTAGGTTGATAGCCCTGCGGCTTGCTGAACTGTAGCGAACAGCAACCAGTCCTTCTCCGCCCTTTGGGCTACGCTGCGACAGCCTTTGCTCACTTCTTTTATGAAGGCTGGTGGAAGGGGGCGGATTCGAACCGCCGTACTCGTGAGAGGGCAGATTTACAGTCTGCTGCCATTAACCGCTCGGCCACCCTTCCATGGGAAGCAAAAGGAAAGGGGGAAGTAACGGAATTTGCTTGTTTTTGTCAATCACTTCCTTACAGTTGGGGCATGAAAAACAACAAATCGTACAAATCTGACCGTTCCCGCCCGTCTTTTCGGTCTTCTTCGCCCTCTGCCAAGACGCGCGACGGCGAAAGCGGCAAGTCCAAAACGACCTTTTACAAGGGAGCGAAGGCAAAACCCAACTTGCGTTCGAGCGAAAAGCCAAGAATCGGCGAAAAAACAAAATTCGGAGCCAAATCCAAATTTGGCGACAAACCCAAATTCGGTGAGAAGCCAAAATTTGGTGACAAACCCAAGTTTGGAGACAAGCCGAAGTTCGGCGCAAAACCCAAGTTCGGCGATAAGCCCAAGTTTGGCGACAAACCTAAACCCGCCTTCCGCACAGGTGCTAAACCTGCGTTCCGCAAGCCCAACCCCGCGCCTCAAGCGGAACCCTTTAAACCCACTAACGACTGTGTTTTGATCTGGGGTCTCCACGCCGCTCGCGCTGCGTTTATAAACCCCAAGCGCCGTATCACGCGCCTCTGGCTGACGGAATCCGGACAAAAACTCTTTGAAACGACGCAAAACGAAGCGCGAGACGAACTCCTCAAACGCCCCGACGCCAAACGTCTTGATCGCGACGAACTTGACCGCATCACCCCCCCGGGCAGCGTGCATCAAGGCATCGTTATCGAAACCGCGCCGCTGAATGATCCGTCCTTGCATGACATTATTGCCGCCAATCCGCCGCCCGATCTTATCCTGATGCTCGATCAAGTGACCGACCCGCATAATGTCGGCGCTATCCTGCGATCCGCCGCCGCCTTTGGGGCCGGGGCCGTCATCATGACCGAACGCAATGCCCCCACCATGACAGGCGTCATGGCAAAATCGGCCTCCGGTGCGCTCGAACACACGCCCATGGTTCACGTCGTCAACCTCGCCCGTACGCTCGACGATCTGCGCGAAGCCGGATACTGGTGCGTAGGCCTCGCCGAAGAAGGCGAAAAGAATCTCGGCGATCTCGACCTCTCAGGCCGCACGGTTTTGGTTCTCGGCGCGGAAGGCGACGGTCTCCGCCACCTGACCCGCCAAAAATGCGACGAACTAGCCCGCCTCCCCACAGGCGGCCCAGTCGGCAGCCTCAACGTCTCCAACGCCGCCGCCGTCGCTTTGTATGAAGTAAGAAAGCAAGCCAAGTAAGTATAATAATAAGCGAACGTGGAGCAAACCCCCTCCCTCCCCTCGAGGGAGGGGTCTGGGGTGCGCCGCAAGAGCAAACCTTGACTATAACAAACGGCTTCCAAGCCAGAGTATCGAAGGGGGTGTTTCCCAATGCGCATCGCTACCTGGAACGTTAACTCCGTCCGCGCCCGTCTGCCGAACATCCTCGCATGGCTTGCAGAAGCCAAGCCCGACATCCTCCTCATGCAAGAAATAAAATGCGAAACAGAAGCCTTCCCCGCACTGGAATTTAACGCCGCCGGATACGCCATCCACGCTCTAGGCCAAAAATCCTATAACGGCGTAGCGATAGCCAGCCTCCACAAAATCGAAAACGTCCAAGAAAACATCCCCGACGCCGCAGAAGACACGCAAGCCCGCTACCTCGAAGCAACCATCCAAGGCCTTCGCCTTGCCAGCATCTATCTCCCCAACGGCAACCCGTTGGGTACAGAAAAATACACTTACAAACTTGATTGGCTGAAAAAGCTGAAACGACGCGCCACCGAACTTCTCCGCATCGAAAAACCCGTCATCCTAGGCGGAGACTTCAACGTCATCCCGACAGAACGCGATGTCTATGATCCGCAAGGATGGGAACAAGACGCGCTTTACGCCCCGTCCAGCCGCGCCGCCTACCGCGAAATTTTGAATCTTGGATACACTGAAATCTTCCGAGCCCAACACCCGACCGACTGCGCCTACAGTTTCTGGGATTACCAAGGCGGCGCATGGCAACAAAACAAAGGCCTCCGCATCGATCACTTTCTATTGTCTCCCGAAGCCGTAGACAGGGCAGGAGCCTGCACCATCGACCGCGCCCCCCGAGCCCAAGACAAAGCCTCCGACCACACCCCCGTAATTTTAGAAATCAAGAACTAGCCGCCCCATAACAAACCCAATCCTCCCTTCCCCCTCGAGGGAGTGGGCCGGGGGTGGGGGAGTTCCGTTTGGAACAAGTTTTTATCAAAAGGGGAGGGAATCTGTTTTTCTGCGGCTCTTCCCATACCGACAAGCCGGATCATAGTGCCGATGGTCTTCAATCAAAAAATCCTCCAAGCTCTTCCTTATAAGACAGAAGCAGGCAACAATCTCGGCACTACATTCTGCAATATGGTATTGTAAATTCCGCTCGAAACCATAATGATTTCGCTTTCCGACAAGGGTAGTTTTAATTCCTTGAATGAACTCTTTTCCCAAGGCGTTGTAAGAATAACGTCTCCTTCCGGCGCATCATCGTTGCCTCCAAGGATAGTAACGGTAGCAGCCAAAACATCCTGACCGTTCTGTCGCGCTCTCACAAATATCTCATACTTGTTGGCAAGAAGATCAAACTCGCCTTCTTCGACGAAAAATGGCCTGCGAGAAAATTTGCCTGCTCTATTTAAATTATTAACAAGCCCAGAAGCTGCCCCTTTAAATCTTTTCAGTCTGTCTTTGTTAAGCTCCATCCCCGTTTTCTCCCTTTGCTGCTCAATAAGATTCAACCCCGCCTAATATCCCTACTTATATTCCCCCCCAACCTCGCCCTCAATTATTTTTTATAGTTAATGGGCTCGTTCGTAACAGGCAGCCGAATAACAATGCTCGTCCCCACGCCGCCTTTGCCGGATTGGGCGCTGATATGCCCCTGATGCGCCTCAACAAAGCCGCGACAAATCGACAGCCCCAGCCCCACGCCCGCAACGGAATCCACACCACCGCCCTTTTTAATCCGATAAAACATATCGAACACGCGTTCGCGTTCGCTTTCGGGAATGCCCAAGCCCTGATCGGTCACGGCGATCTTCACGTCGCGCCCGTCTTGTTTCACGACAATCGTAATCGGCTGATCGGGCAGGGAGTAGGCGCATGCGTTTTCGATCACATTAACAAAAACACGCCGCAACGTGTCGCTATCTGCCTCGATCAAAGGCAAGTCATCGGGAACATCAATCAAAACCTCGCGGCCTTCAAGCAGCAAAGAAAGCCGCGCTAAGGCCTTTCCAATCAATTCGCGCAAAGCCAAAGGTTGCCGATTAAAATGCGCGCTTCCGGTGACAAGTTCCGTCATATCCAAAAGATTTTCGACAAACCTGTCTAGCTTGTCCGATTCCTGCCCGATATGCGCTACAAGAACGCGTCTCCGTTCCGGCAAGATGGCTTCTCCCCCATCGATCAAGCTCTTTGCTGTGACAATAATGTTATCCAAAGGTTCCCGTAAATCGCGGCTAATCGAAGAAAGCAAGCTGGCATGAAGTTTCTCTGTCTCCGTCTGTAACCGCGCCTGCGCGACATCCGCCACCAGCTTGGCGCGTTCGATTGCTGCTGCCGCCTGATAGGCAAGGCTAATAAAAAAATGGTTCTGCGAAGATGTTAGCTCCCCACCATTTTCAACCTGAACCGCCAAAACACCCAGCGTCGCAGATCCTACTTGCAAAGGCAGTCCATAAAAAGCCGCGCCTGGCAAAGTGTTAGACTTAAATCCCGCAGGCTTGCCATGCCGCCAAGCCCAATCCATCGCCGCGTCCGAAGCCGTATCCAGCTTCAAGTCTGCAGGAACGGAGGCGGCAACCTCCAGTCTTTCATGGCGAGGCAAAAGCACAGCAACCCGCGCGCCTAAAGTCATAGCGACGCGCCGCACCGTCGCCTGCGCCACGTCGTCAATGGTAGCAGCAGCAGCGATGCTCTTTGTGAAATCGTATAAAGACTGCGTCCGCTCCGCATTGCGGCGCGTGGCCTCGACCCTCCGCCGCACGATGTCGCCGATAACGCCGACCGCAATCCCCGTAGCTACAAAGCCCAGCAAGGAAATGGCATCCTCTTCGCGCGGAGGAATAAGAGAAAATCGCGGCGCAGTCATCAAAACGAT
The DNA here is from genome assembly GCA_903920205.1 of uncultured Pseudomonadota bacterium. GTDB lineage: Bacteria > Pseudomonadota > Alphaproteobacteria > UBA9219 > UBA9219 > CAIXLI01. The sequence goes on along the minus strand of CAIXLI010000205.1, from coordinate 46,157 downwards.
CTGCGCCAGAGCACACACAAGAGTCGCGCAAAAAGCAGCCACAAGATTAGTATCCAACGCAACAAGCAGAACGGCGATTATGAAGAAAAAGGGCAGAACATATGGCGCGATCAAAGTACCGGCGACTGTTGCCGTAAGGCAAGCAAGCCCGACAATAAACCCTGCCTTGCCAAAACCGCCCCATCCGAAACGCCAACGCGGCGTTTCGGGATCGGCAGAAGCCTGCTTCGACGTATCAGAAATAGCGTTTACGAACAAAACATCGAAACCGCTGGCCTCGCTCAACACGGCTTCCGCAACTGAGGGCCGCATCCACCGCGATACAAGCGATCGCGCCGGTTTGCCGACGATAATCGTGCTCACATTGCGCTCGCGGGCAACGCGCACAATCTCTTGAGCGATATCCTCGCTCGCCACGGTCATCGTCTCCGCGCCCATGCCTTCCGCCATCGCCATGGCTTGCGCGATATCCTGCCGCGCTTTTTCCGGCAGAAGCGCGTGATGACGCGTTTCAACGTAGAGAACAAGCCAAGGCGTCTGCCTCCTTTCGGCGCTCCGCCGCGCTGCCCTCACTAAAGAAGCGGCCTGCGTATCCCCAGCAATACAGACCATTACGCGGCTGCTGGTGGGCCATGGTCCCGCAATGGCATGACGACGCATATAGCTCGTCATTTGATCGTCCACGCGCTCTGCAGCCTGCCTTAATGCCAACTCGCGCAAAGCAGTCAGATTGCCAGGCGTAAAAAACCGATTAACCGCCAAGCGCGCCTGTTCGGGAATATAAACCTTGCCCTCTTTCAAACGCTGCAACAATTCGTCCGGCGGCAAATCGATCAATTCGATGGAATTGGCCATCTGCACGACGGTATCCGGTACCGTCTCGCGCACTTTTACACCGGTGATGCGAGTCACAATGTCGTTCAGACTTTCGATATGCTGCACGTTCAGCGTGGAATAAACGTCGATTCCGGCTTCCAGAATTTCCTGCACATCCTGATACCGCTTGGGATGCCTTGCCCCCGGAATGTTCGTATGCGCCAACTCGTCGACCAAAACGAGCTTCGGCTTGCGCTTCAAGATCGCGTCCAAATCCATCTCGTCGAAACTCAACCCGCGATAGGCGAGTTTCTGTTTCGGCATAACCTCGATCCCTTCCGCCAGCATTTGCGTTTCGCTGCGCTGATGCGTTTCGACAAGCCCAATGACGGTATCGACGCCCTCGCCAAGGCGCGACTTTGCCGCGCTCAACATCGCATAAGTCTTGCCTACGCCCGGAGCCGCCCCCAAAAAGATTTTCAACTTCCCGCGCAGCTCGCTTTCGGCTTCTTTCAAAAGCGCTTCAGGCGAAGGGCGGTTGCCGTTTTCGGTCATGGCGCGACAGAAGGAACAGAGGAAGGCAAAAGATCAAGAGCCTGATTAATGGCCAATACATTAACGCGCTTTTCTCCAAAAACCCCAAGGCTTCGCGGCGTTGTTTTCTTGGCGATCAACTTTTCCACTTCAGCCGCCGTCACGCCTCGCGCCTCCGCAACCCGCCCCGCCTGAAACTTCGCAGCAGCCACCGAAATATCAGGATCAAGCCCGCTTCCTGACGCCGTTACCAAATCAACAGGAACAGGTCGCGCATCGCCGGACTCCCGCAAAGCCGCGACCCGCGCCGTGACCGTCTTAATCAAATCCGCAGAAGAAGGCGCCAGATTGCTCCCCGAGGAATTCCCCGCGTCATATCCATTTCCCGCCGCCGAAGGCCGCCCATGAAAATACCCGTCCCCCGTAAAATTCTGCCCGATTAACGAAGACCCAATAATCTTCCCCTCTTTTTCGACCAAACTTCCGCCAGCCTGAAGCGGAAACAAAGTTTGCCCGCCCCCTGTCACCACCAACGGATACAAAACCCCCGTCAACAAAGTGAAGAGCGCCAAAACCCCCAAACCAGCCCGAATTTCCTGAAACATCCCCAACTCCTCTTTGCGATTTTCATCCATCTCAACCTCCCCCTCCCCTCGAGGGAGGTGGGCGGGGGGGGGGGGGCGGGCGTTCCGCAAGAACCACAGCGCATCGTCCTTCCCCCATATTCTCTCCCCGTCATTTCTGAAAAATCGCTTTTTGTCTTTCACAAAATGCGATTTTATCCGAAATCCCATTTGTTCCCTTCGCCGTATGAACCCTACCCCCCCATCAACCCGCTCACCACCACATCAATCGCCTTAATCCCCACAAACGGCACGACAATCCCGCCTCCGCCATACACCAACAAATTCCGCCGCAACACAACGCTGGCGGGAGCCGGAGAATATTTCACCCCCCGCAATGCCAAAGGTACCAGCCCGATCAAAACCAAAGCGTTGAAAATAATCGCCGACAAAATCGCGCTTTCCGGACTCGTCAACCCCATAACGTTCAAAACCTTCATCGCAGGAAAGACGCCCATAAACAAAGCCGGAATAATCGCAAAATATTTGGCTATATCGTTAGCGATAGAAAATGTCGTTAAAGCCCCTCGGCTCATCAATAGTTGTTTGCCGATCATCACAACCTCGATCAATTTAGTTGGATCGCTATCCAAATCGATCATATTCCCCGCTTCACGCGCCGCCATCGTCCCCGTATTCATGGCGACTCCGACATCAGCCTGTGCAAGGGCAGGGGCATCGTTCGACCCGTCGCCGCACATGGCGACAAGTTTGCCCGCAGCCTGCTCATGCCTGATAAGCTCTAATTTCTTTTCGGGCGAAGCTTCCGCCAGGAAATCGTCAACGCCAGCCTCCGCCGCAATCGCCGCCGCCGTAATCGGATTATCCCCCGTAATCATCACCGTGCGAATGCCCATCCGGCGCAACGTCATAAACCGTTCGTGAATCCCCGTCTTAATAATGTCCTTCAAATGCACGACACCCAAAATATTTTTATCTCGCGCTACCAGCAAAGGCGTCCCGCCCGTCTTGGCGACGCTTTCGACTGCCCGTGCGATTTCCGCATTTCCGCCTTTCCCGCAAAGCACCAGAATGGAATCCGGAGCCCCCTTGCGAATAGACAAAGAATCCGTATCGACTCCACTAACCCGTGTATGGGCGCTAAAGGCAACAAAGCGCATATCGCTCGTTCGTCCCTCCGCCGCGCTCAACCCGTATTTCTCCTCCGCCAAACGAACGATAGATTTCCCCTCCGGCGTGTCGTCCGCCAGCGAAGACAGTAAAGCCGCCTCCGCCAATTCCTTCTCTTCTGCGCCGCAAACGGGAATAAACGCGCTCGCCATGCGATTGCCCAGCGTGATCGTCCCCGTCTTATCCAAAAGCAGCGTATCAATATCGCCAGCCGCCTCGACCGCACGCCCCGATTTAGCGATAACGTTAAACGTCACCAACCGATCCATCCCCGCAATCCCGATGGCAGACAAAAGTCCGCCAATCGTCGTCGGTATCAACGTAATCAAAAGCGCAATAAGATAGAGTAGGGGAATCGGAGCACCGCTATAAATGGCGAACCCCTGTAACGTCACGCACACGATTAAAAAGATCAGCGTCAGCCCTACCAAGAGAATAGTCAGCGCAATTTCGTTCGGCGTCTTCTGCCGTTTTGCGCCCTCCACCAACCCGATCATGCGATCTAAAAAAGACTCGCCAGGATTGGCGCGAATTTCCACGACAATGCGGTCGGAAATAATCTGCGTTCCGCCCGTAACCGCAGAACGGTCGCCGCCGGATTCCCGAATAACAGGCGCGGATTCTCCCGTGATCGAAGATTCATCGACCGTAGCAATGCCTTGCACCACATCGCCGTCGCCTGGAATAATATCCCCTGCTTCCGCCACAATTAAATCGCCCATGTGCAATTCGGCGGCGGGAATGGTCTTAAAGCTTGTCGCCTCTATGCTCGAAACTTTCTTCGCCAAGGTCATCGTCTTAGTTTTTCGCAAACTGTCCGCCTGAGCTTTCCCTCGCCCCTCCGCAACAGCCTCGGCAAAATTCCCGAACAATACTGTAAACCAAAGCCACAGCGCGATTTGTAATCCAACAGCAAAGGGCTTTCCTGCTAAAGCATCACGCAAAGTAAAAAAAGTGGCGGTTACGCTTGCGACTTCCACCGTCAACATCACAGGATTCCGCGCCAGCGAAGCCGGAGCCAACTTAACAAAGGCTCCCGCCACGGCATCCCGCAACAAGGCAGGATCGAACAAAGAAGAGCGTGTAGGTTTCTTAGACATCGATCAATTCTCTTTCCCCAAGCCCCCCCTTAAATTCCCTCCCCCTTGTGGGGAGGGCTAGGGAGGGGGTTTGAGCCAAAGGCTCAAAATTTTACACAACCCCCTACCGCGCGAACAACGCCAAATGCTCCGCCACTGGCCCCAAAGCCAACGCCGGAAAATAAGTCAGCCCCCCGAACACGACGATAATCCCCGTCAACAAAACAACGAACATCCCCCCATGCGTAGGAAAAGTACCGCCGGAGGCAGGGGTAATCTTCTTCACCGCCAAAGACCCCGCAATCGCCAACACCGGCACGATCATCCCAAACCGCCCGATCAGCATCACAATCCCCAGCATGACATTCTGAAACGTCGTATTTCCATTAAACCCCGCAAAAGCCGACCCGTTATTCGCGGCAGCTGAGGCATAAGCGTAAATCGTCTGCGTCAACCCATGCGGTCCATAAGCCGTAATCGAATTAGCCCCCTCGGGCGTCAACAGGCTGATAACCCCGAACCCCAAAACGCAAACCGGATAAAGCAGCATAGCGATAACCGCCAATTTGATCTCCTGCGCCTCGATCTTCTTGCCCAGATATTCCGGCGTGCGCCCGACCATCAACCCCGCGATGAAAACGGTAATCAGCACATAAACCAAAATCCCATAAAGCCCGCACCCAACTCCGCCATAAATAACCTCGCCGACCAAGAGGCTGAAGAGCGGCACAAGTCCGCCCAGTGGCATATAGCTATCCAACATAGAATTCACAGCGCCATTCGATGTAGCGGTCGCCGCTACAGTCCACAAAGCGGAATTGAAAATCCCGAAACGGGCTTCCTTCCCCTCCATATTGCCGCCGAGGTTAATGTCGGAAATCGTCTGATTGACATTCAACCCCGCCAAAGCCGGATGCGCCGCCTGCTCTCCGTAAACGCACATAGCCAGCAAAATCAAAAACAAAATTGTCATACTGGCGAACAGTGACCATCCCTGCCGCCGATCCCCCACCATGCGCCCAAAAGCTAGCACCAAGGCGATAGGTAGAAAAAGAAGGGAAACCATCTGCGCAAAATTACTTAGCGGGGTAGGGTTTTCGTAAGGATGGGCGCCATTCACCCCAAAAAATCCCCCGCCATTCGAACCCAACACCTTAATTGCCACCTGACTAGCTACAGGCCCTTGCGCTATCACCTGCTGCCCGCCCCCCAAAGGCGAAGCCTGCACATAAGGCGACATATTCTGCGGCACGCCCTGTCCTACCAAAAACAACGAAAAAACCAACGCCAAAGGCAACAAAACATAAAGCGTCACCCGCACGACATCGGCATAAAAATTCCCAAGCGCCGCGTTTTCCTTCCGCACAAAACCCCGCACCACTGCAAAGGCGACGGCAATCCCCGTGGCTGCAGACAAATAATTCTGAACCGTCAACCCGATCCTCTGGCTGAAATAGCTCAAAGTCGCCTCGCCGCCATAAGACTGCCAATCCGTATTGGTCACAAACGCGACCGCAACGTTAAACGCAAAAGCCGGAGACAAATTCCCCAAATTCTGCGGATTCCAAGGCAAATGCCTTTGATGCGTTAAAATCCAAAATAAAACCGCCCCGCCCAAGGCGTTAAAAAACAAAACCGAAAAAGCATAAGCCCCCCAATTTTGTTGTGTCCAAAATCCCGCCCCTAAAATTCTCCCGATCCCGCGCTCGACCGCCGACGGTTCCTTAGAAAAAACCCGCGTTAAATAACCCGCGCAGGGGAGGGCAAGCGCCATCGTCACAACGGCGAAAAAGAAAAATTGCAAAACCGCGTTTCCCGTCATCTCAGCCCCGCCTAAAATTTTTCAGGATGCAGCAACGCATACCCCAGATAAACAGCCAGAGCCAAAGCGACCAAGCCGCCAAGATAAAGATCAAAAACCACGAAAAGCCTCAATGCACAAAAGGGTGAGCCGATAGTGGTAACGGAATCAAAGGAAATGCAATCTAAATCGCCCCTATCTTCCTCGTCATTCCTGCGCCCCCCTTGACCTCCACCACCTATACAGATTACCACATAATATTACCTTGTGATCGCAAAAGGCCGCCAACATGCTCGCACCAGTTCACCAAGACTTAAACGGCAAAAACAATCAGCACCTAGCACCCCAAACCGACATCCAAATATCCCAAGCCGCCGCTTTGAAGCCGATTCTCGAAATCGCCCGCGACAGACTCGGCATCCCGCCCGAACATGTCTTGCCCTACGGTCACACCAAGGCGAAAATCTCTCTCGACTACATCGCCTCGCTTAAAGACCGCCCCGACGGCAAATTGATCCTCGTCACCGCCATTACCCCCACTCCGGCAGGCGAGGGTAAAACAACGACCTCGGTCGGACTGAACGACGCGCTGAACCATATTGGCAAAAATTCCCTTCTATGCCTGCGCGAACCCAGCCTCGGCCCCTGTTTCGGGCAAAAAGGCGGCGCAACTGGCGGAGGCTACGCCCAAGTCGCCCCCATGGAAGACATCAATCTCCACTTTACCGGAGACTTCCACGCCATCGGCGCTGCGAATAATCTCCTTGCCGCCTTGATCGACAACCACATCTATTGGGGCAATAAACTAGGGATCGACGTTAGACGTATCACGTGGCGTCGCGCCGTTGACATGAACGACCGCGCCTTGCGAAGCATCGTGCAGTCTCTGGGTGGTGCTGGAAATGGTCATCCACGCGAAGACGGCTTCGATATTACGGTCGCGTCAGAAATCATGGCAATCTTCTGCCTCGCTACCGACTTCGCCGATCTGCAACGCAGGCTCGGACAGATCATCATCGGTCAAACCAAAGATCGCCGCCCCGTCCGCGCCAGCGACCTCGACGCCGTAGGTGCCATGACCGCGCTTTTGAAGGACGCCATCCAACCTAATCTAGTGCAAACGCTCGAAAATAATCCCGCCTTCGTCCACGGAGGCCCCTTCGCCAATATCGCTCACGGCTGCAACTCCGTGATCGCCACCCGAGCAGCACTTAAACTCGCCGACTACGTCGTCCTCGAGGCCGGATTTGGCGCAGACCTTGGCGCAGAGAAATTCTTCGACATCAAATGCCGTAAAGCGAATTTGACTCCCGCTTGTGCCGTAATAGTTGCCACAATTCGCGCCCTAAAAATGCACGGCGGAGTCGCCAAAGAAGATTTGAAAACTGAAAACCTCGTCGCACTCGAACAAGGTTTCGCCAACCTCGACCGCCACATCGCCAACGTCCAAAAATTCGGCGTTTCCGTCATTGTGTCGCTCAACCGTTTCAGTACCGATACCCAAGCCGAAATGGATTTGCTCAAACGCCTCGTGGCAGAGCGCGGCATCGCCTGCATTCTCGCCGATCACTGGGGCTCCGGCGGGGCAGGGGCGGCAGACCTCGCCCGCGAAGTCGTGTCCACTATCGACAACAATCCAGAAAAATTTAACCCCCTTTACCCCGACGTCCTACCTCTGGCCGAAAAAATCCGCACCATCGCCCGCGAGATTTACGGAGCCTCCAACATCTCTCTCGACCCCTCTGCGCACAAAAGCCTCGCGGAATTTGAAAAAGACGGCTACGGGCATCTTCCCGTCTGCATCGCCAAAACCCAATACAGCTTTACAACAGACCCCGCCCTCAAAGGTGCGCCAACAGGACACATTCTTCCCGTCCGCGAAGCCCGCCTCTCCGCAGGCGCCGAATTCATCGTCGCCCTTTGCGGTGACATCCTAACCATGCCCGGTCTCCCCAGAATCCCCGCAGCCGAAACCATCGCCGTAACCGCAGACGGAAAAATAACCGGATTATTTTAAGGAGGAGAGGGGCAACTACTTAAGAAACATCGTCATCCCCGCGAAAGCGACAGATCCCATTTTCTTTTTTCTGCCCCGAATAAAGCCGTCAGAAATTATAGGGAAAGACGAGAAAATACCCCGCCGCCAACCCTACAGCTTCCTCACCTGCATCTTAATCGGCCCCTCCGCCCGTCCATGTATGAACTGGTCGACATAAGGGTTGCCCGAATGATCGATATCCTGCGTCTTGCCCTGCCACACGATGCGGCCTTCATGGATCATCGCAATACGATCGGAAATTTTCCTCGCGCTCGCCATATCATGCGTAATCGACAAAGCCGTTGCCCCAACCTCGCGCACGCATTTTACGATTAATTCGTTGATGACATCCGACATGATGGGATCAAGCCCCGTCGTCGGCTCGTCGAAAAAGATAATCTCAGGCTTCGACGCAATCGCCCGCGCCAAAGCCACCCGCTTCTGCATCCCGCCCGAAAGCTCGGAGGGGTAAAGATCCGCAATATCAGGCGCAAGTCCGACAGAAGCCAAAGTCGCAATCGCCCGCTCCTTGGCCTCTTTAGGCGGGACGCCCTGCGCCTGCACCAGCTTGAACGCGACATTGCGCCACACGGGTAAAGAGTCGAATAGAGCAGACCCCTGAAACAACATCCCGAATTTCGCCTGATGCGCGTCAAGTGCGCTGCCCCTCAGCTTCGACGTTTCTTGTCCGTCAACCTTGATGCTGCCGCTATCGGGGCGCATCAGTCCAAGTATGCATTTCAGCATTACCGATTTGCCAGTGCCCGACCCGCCGATGATAACGACGGATTCCCGCGTGCCTACAGAAAAATCGACGCCGCGTAAAACATGCTTCTCGTCAAAGGATTTCGTAACGCCGGATAGCTCAATTTTCGGTGCGATGGTCATGGAGTTTTATTTTCCGGCAAAAAACAATCCCGTCAACACATAGTTGAAGACGAGGATAAGGATGGAAGCGGAAACGACCGCGTTCGTGGTGGCCTTGCCCACGCCCTGTGCGCCGCCCTTGGAATTGAAGCCGTGATAGCATCCCATCATCGTGATGATGAACCCGAACACGGCAGCCTTCCACAAACCTGAAGCAACGTCGCGGTGTTCCAGATATTGCCAGCTTTGCGAAATATAATTAGCGGCGTTGAATTTCAAATCATACACGCAAACCAAAAACCCGCCGAACACGCCGACAATATCTCCGACCAAAACCAGAACCGGCAGGATCAAAGTTCCCGCGATCAAGCGTGGCGCAATCAGATACTTGAAGGGATTCGTGGAAAGCGTCGTCAAAGCATCGATCTGTTCGGTCACGCGCATCGTTCCCAGTTCGGCGGCAATCGCCGCGCCGATTCGCCCCGCGACCATCAACCCCGCCATAACCGGCCCTAATTCCCGGGTAATCGACAAAATAACAACGGTTGGAATGGCGCTTTCCGCATCGAATCGGGCAAATCCTGTGTGGCTTTGAAGGGCCAGAACCATCCCTGTAAACAAGGTCGTCAATCCCACAACGGGTAAGGAATAATAGCCAATATCGATGAACTGTCGTGCAATCTGTCGCAAGTAAAAAGGCGGCACAAAACAATGCCTTACAGCGCGAATAGCAAACCGCGCCAAATGGCCGACAGCCAACAAAAACTCAATACAGGTGCGTCCGATAAGGGCAAGGGGGTTCATGCTGGAATAAGTGGTAAAGAGGCGTGAAAACGTGCCAAACCCTATCGAAGGGCAGGGGGCGAGTCAAAGTAATTGATTAGGTATTGATGTAACACTATGGAATCGCTATAGTAACTCTCGTTGTGGATAACATTCTTCCCCCTTTCAACGAAAAAACGAGAGAAAAAATGACAACCTTTTCAATAAAAACCGCCGCCTTGACCGCTTTGATCGTTCTTGGCTCTTTTTCGGCACAAGCTGGCATACTTCACACAGCTGACGGCACCCCCGTCCTTACGGCGGAGGGCACACCCGTCCTCACGGGAACGGATGGCGCGGTAAACTGTGCTGACGCTAACGCCCCTGTCGCTGCGGCCGTTGCTCCGGCCGCGTTTGACCACGAACGCGTCGTGTTCTTCGACTTCAACAAGAGCGATCTGACCAAGCACGCCAGACACCAACTCAACCATCTGGCTAAAAAGTCACACGCGCAAGTCATCACCGTCGTTGGCTTTGCTGATCGTATCGGCAACGCCGCTGCGAACGAAAAGCTGGCCTTCAAGCGCGCCAAGACTGTCCGCGATTATCTAGTCGCAAAAGGCGTGAAAGCCAAGAAGGTCGAGGTTCGTTCTCTCGGCAAGTCGGCGCCTCGTGCGAATTGCGCGGCTGATTTGCCTCGCGCTAAGTTGATCGAATGCCTCAGCGAAGACCGTCGCGTCGAAATCGAATTCAGCGCTGCCAAGTAAGCTTTTCTTCGATACCTCTTTTCAGGCCCGACCGAAACTTTCGGTCGGGCCTGATTTTTCTTTGCCGCAGGTTTCATGTTTTTTCCTTCCGTTTTCCGCCACCGCGCTTTCGCCGTCATGTGGCTTGCTCGCCTGACGACAAACATAGCAACCCTGATGCAAAGCGTGGCGATTGGCTGGCTTGTCTATACGCTGTCGCGTCAAACACACGACGAACGTGAAAGCATGTTTTTTGTCGGCATGATCGGTCTGGCGCAATTCCTGCCCATGTTCGCGCTGACGCTCTTTGCAGGTGAAACGGCGGATCGCTATAACCGCCGCAAAATTATTCTTATCTGTACTCTGATGCAGGCTTTTTGCGCGGCGGCTTTTACTGCGCTGGCGTTGCAGCCTCACGTTTCTATGACTCTGATCTTCCTCGTCGCGGGATTATTTGGCGTTGTGCGGGCGTTTAACGCTCCCGCATCGGCTTCTATTATCCCCACCTTAGTTCCACGGAAGGATCTTTCCAAAGCGATTGCTTGGCATACCCTGACGCATCAAACTGGCATGGTCATCGGACCGTGGCTTGGTGGCGCTCTCTGCGCGATAGCGCCAGCCCACGCCAACGCTGTCTCATGCGCCCTCTATCTACTGGCAAGCATCGCCACGTTTATTCTTCTTAAAATGCCTCTCCCCACACGCCAAAAAACGAAAGAAGATATCTCCCGCCTTGCGCTCATCCGCGAAGGCCTTGTTCATTTGTGGAGAAGCAAGGTCGTTCTGGGCGCTATCTCGCTCGATCTTTTCGCAGTACTTTTGGGCGGAGTTACGGCGTTGCTTCCCGCCTATGCCAAAGACATCCTTGATATCGGACCCCAAGGCTTCGGACATCTCCGCGCCGCGTTTGCCGTCGGAGCAGGGCTAACAACCCTCGGCCTTGCCCTGTGGCCCATCAAACGCCACGCCGGAAAATGGATGTTGGGAGGCGTGACGGTTTATGGCCTTGCCACGCTTGGCTTCGCCGTTTCGCGTAATGTCGGTTTGTCGATGCTCGCGCTTGCCATCGCAGGCTCTGCAGATTCCTTTTCCGTCTTCATGCGTCAGAACTTGGTTCAGATCATCACGCCCGATGCTATGCGCGGCCGAGTCTCGGCGGTCTCCAGCCTCTTCGTCAGTGCCTCGAACGAATTGGGCGAATTTGAAAGCGGCCTTGCAGCCCGTTTCTTCGGCGTCATCGGCTCCGCCGTCTTCGGCGGCCTAGGCTCTATCGCCATCACCGTCCTCTGGGCAAAGATCTTCCCCTCCCTCCGCAAGGCCGACCACCTGACACCGATAGATTCGTAAGAAATCACGGTGGAGGAAGTTAAAGCCCAAAACCAAACGGCTTGTGCCTAGCTTGCGCCTTAATCATCAGCCTCTTATCAGGCAAACACTCATAGTCCTCTGCGATAAAATAGCGAGGGTCTCTTCCTTGCGAAGCAACAATTTGACCGGCGTGAATTGAGCACCTTTCCAATAAACGAAGACGCCCATCAAGTAGATTAGACGAGAACAAATTGGAAGACGGCAAAACAACAGCTGGATAAGCCTGCATTTTTCCTAAAATATATCGATGCGCGGCATCAAATCTTGTTTGTAAATTAGCGTTTATGAATGCTGGATCTACCGTTTCTTTACTGAATATAACGACATCATTTTTTATATCTCCGTTCCCGAATGTAGCGGTAATCTCTCGACCTGCTTCCGTAAACAATACTTTGAAGCCCACTCCAAAATTATCAGTAAACAAAAGAACATCCATTATGCCTAGAGATGTTATCCGCACTCGATGCGAATAGAGTTCTTGGTCGTTTATGACAAACTTCGTGAGACTATTCTTTCCGTCTTCAGCGCTAAAAACAACACAGCCTGTCGTCTTGGGAAAAAGGGCGTTGAGAGAGCAATAGCCGCGTGCTTGAAGCATAAGTTCTTCTGAGCTGGCTGTGGAAATATTTTTCATCGTCAATTTCCTTATCTGAAATATTTTCTTCAAAAATTTTGAATACGCGTGAAATTATATCACAGGGTTTCTCTGCGCCCAAGTCCGGCAATAGTTTCACCTCCGCGGCCCCTTTATGGTTAACCGGAACCCCATCGCATTCTTTATAAGCCGCACCTTACGTCTTGAAGCCCCGGCTTATTAACGCCCATCGCTTCACCAGCTGCGCCTTATCAAAGCCCCTCAAAAAATAAGCCGCAGTTCACAAAATCCCGTTTTTTTCTCAAATATCCACATCCCGCGCAAAACGGGCGTTTTCTTGGATAAATTGGAACCGCAATTCGGCTTTCCTCCCCATCAAGCTTTCGACCAAAGTCTCGGTCTCCTTGATCTCATCTTGGCTTGTTTCTGGGTTTTTGGTGATAACAACGCGCAGCAAAGACCGCGTCGCCGGATTCATCGTCGTCTCGCGCAATTGCGCCGGCATCATTTCGCCCAAGCCTTTGAATCGGCTTATTTCTATCTTACCTCGGCTGCTGAAAACGGTCTTCAACAATTCTTCCTTATGCGCGTCGTCTCGGGCATAGCGCGTGTTGTTGCCCTGCGAAATCCGATACAAAGGCGGCTGTGCCAAATACACATTCCCCGCCGTAATCAGCCCGGGCATTTCCCGATAGAAAAACGTCATCAATAGTGACGCGATATGCGCCCCGTCCACATCGGCGTCGGTCATAATGATAACGCGTTCATACCGCAGTTTATCGAGTGAAAATGACGACCCGACGCCGCATCCCAAAGCCTGCGTCAAATCCTGCAATTCCTGATTACCGCGCAGCTTGTCCACCGTCGCGCTGGCGACGTTGAGTATTTTCCCGCGCAAGGGGAGGATCGCCTGTGTCTCGCGTCTCCGCGCCTGTTTGGCGGAGCCGCCCGCCGAGTCGCCTTCGACGAGAAAAATCTCAGTATCCTTCGCTTGGCTTTGTGAACAATCCGCCAGTTTTCCGGGCAAACGCAGTTTGCGCGTGGCGGATTTACGGGCGAGGTCTTTTGCTTGCGAAGCGCGGATGCGTTCTTCGGCTTTAAAAACCAAATGATCCAGCAACGCCTTGCTGCCCACGGCATCGGCGACCAGCCAATGATCAAGGTGATCCTTGACCGTCTGATCGACCAGACGCAAAGCCTCGGCGGTCGCCAGTTTTTCTTTGGTCTGTCCCTGAAATTGCGGGTTTTTGATAAACAGCGACAGCAATACAGCCGCGTTGCCAAAAGCCTCGTCGCCGGTGATCGCTGTGGCGCGGCGGTTGCCCGTCAATTCGCCATAGGCACGCAGACCACGCAGCAACGCCGACCGCATCCCGCTTTCATGCGTGCCGCCTTGCGGCGTAGGAACGGTGTTGCAATAAGAGCTACAGAAACCATCGCCATCCACGGGCCATGCCACAGCCCACTCGACCTTGCCCTGATTATCGGGCAAATCGGTGATGCCTGAAAACATCTGCTTGGTCAGCGTTTCGCGGTCATCCATCGTCGAAGACAGATAATCCGAAAGCCCACCCGGAAAATGCAAAACCGCTTGCGTCGGCGTTTTGTCGTCGGCCTTAATCAGCGAAGGATCGCAGCTCCAGCGAATTTCCACGCCGCGAAACAGGTATGCTTTCGACCGCGCCATGCGGAACAAAGTCGAAGGTTTGAAGTGCACGCGCGAGCCGAAAATATCCACATCAGGACGGAATGTAACCGTCGTACCGCGCTTGTTGACTGCGCCTACATGCTTCAGCTTGCCTTGGGGCGTTCCACGGCTGTAATGCTGAACATAAAGCTGCTTTTCGCGTGCGACTTCGACGGTCAGCTCTTCGGACAAAGCGTTGACGACCGAGATGCCGACGCCGTGCAAACCGCCCGATGTTTCGTAAACCTTGCTCGAAAACTTGCCGCCGGAATGTAGCGTGGTCAAAATAACTTCAAGCGCCGACTTGCCCGGATATTTGGGATGATTGTCGATAGGAATCCCGCGCCCGTTGTCGCGTACCAGAACCGTATTGTCCGGCTTCAATTCCAGCTCGATAAAAGACGCATAACCTGCGACCGCCTCGTCCATCGAGTTATCGAGTACTTCCGCCACCAAATGATGCAGCGCGGCCTCGTCTGTACCCCCGATATACATGCCCGGACGGCGGCGCACAGGCTCCAACCCCTCCAACACCTCAATATCATTGGCATCATAGGTCGCGTCTTTTTTCTTGCTATTGGTAGGAAACAAATCGGCCATGAGTCTTCCGCGCACGCTTTCAGTTTGGATGCTTAACCCCGCCTATGTAGCATGATTCGCGGAGATGAATGTCAGAGAATAGGGGCTTCGTTGCCTGCTGCATTTTTGTTTGAATGGGTCATTTTTAATAGGGCTCTCTGCACATCAATACTACGGGCAAGTGCCTTGCGAACACTCTTACGGAAAGAAAACAACACGCTTTCGTGAAAAGTTCTTGGAATGCCTCTCCAAGCCCTTTCTTCCAACACCTCCATAGCTTCCCAATACTCCCTCTCGATCAACTTTGCCGCCGGATATTCTAAAACAAAGCGTTTTTTATGGGCTTTTGTATAACAGTTTGCGGCGTTTTTCCGCGAGAAAAGTTGGTCTCTACACTCCATAGCATCCAAGCAAACATTGCTGAATTTGTCATACATGCGCCAACACTGTTGCAGCATGTCAATGCATAAGAATCGGTCTTTATCAAAGGCCTTTTCTATTTGGGCATTGATCCTGTTTTTGCCGCGTAAATCTGCGGCATCGGTCATAAACCGGATGCCTTTCTCATGAATATAAACGAAAGTGGACGGCTCCCCCCACAATGCGGCCAGTTTTTTGATAACGGCATTTTCATCGAACGGGGTGTTTGCCTCTTTGGCGCAATCGCGGAAATTCTCAACGCAATCGTGAACGACCATGCCAAAAACCGCAAGGGCAGGGGTAACATGTTGTTGCCGATTAATCCACGTTTGAAGTTCTTGATTGTTATGGATGTGATGAGCGCAAAAGACTTCATGAATTAAACGCAGGCGATTGCCGCGTTTGCGCGTCTTTCCTCCATGTGCCTCATGTGCGTAAAGCACCCCCTTGATAACGCGCTCGTCGGTAAGCCAACCGAAATCACCGCCATACTCCTGAATGCCGGACTGCAAGATCGCAATCGCAATAACTTCAGGCAGCATAGACAACGCGGCATCCAGTTCTGACAAGGGCAAGGATTGAAGCATGGTTTTTCTAAATTTCTCCCCCGCTACCCAAAATTGGTTAGCGGAAGGCTCCTATCGCATTTTCTTTGACGGACATAAACAGGAATCGACAAAAGAAAGTTGTGGATAAGTTTGACGCTTTTACCTGTTTTTCGCTGAATCCGGAAAGCCCATATCTGTGAATAAGTTAATAAAGTGTTTACGATTCATAAGGTTAAGAATCCATATTTAGTTGCTACCCACAATTCATCCACAAGATACAGTGTTTGCTAGAATCGATTCGCTCTCCGTGGTATGAGGTTTGCTTGTAAGCCACAAAATCTAGTGGTTAACGATCTAAGGTTTTGGGGGCTTGTTTCGGAATCGTACTGATTTTGGGTAAGCCCTTCCCGCCAACAAACCATCAGGAGTTTAAGAACCATGACATGGACCGAGCAAAAAATCCAAATGCTCAAGGATATGTGGGGGCATCACAGCGCCAGCGAAATTGCCGAACACATCGGTGGTTTGACCCGCAACGCGGTCATCGGCAAGGCACATCGCCTGAAGTTGTCGGTTCAAAAATCCGCAGACACTCCTGGGACCGGATTGCAACGTGCGACGGGAGGTATGGGGGCGATCAAGTCGAGCCGCAAGCGCGTTATGCTCCGACCCTTGCCTGTCGTTCCGGCTCCCGCGACCACCATGCGAGTCATTCCCACGGCGAAGGACATTTTCCGTTCGCTGGAAGGTATCGGCGGTGCGGTGCGCAGTGAAGGCATCGTGGTGACCAAGGCTGGCGACCGTCATTGCCGTTGGCCCGTCGGCGATCCGCGTTCTCCCGATTTCCGTTTCTGCGGCTGTACCGCGCATGAAGGCTTGCCTTACTGCGTCGATCACGCCCGCGTCGCCTATCAAAACGTTAGTAAACGCACGCGCGGCGCGTCCAGCAACGAAGAAACGGCGCATTGATTGAAGAGAAGACGAAAAGAAAAACCGGCTCTTTGCAAAGGGAGCCGGTTTTTTTATTTATGCTTTGGTAATTCAACAAACATAGTCATTCCAGCGTAAGCTGGAATTCAGATTAAAAACTTTTCTATCTCCGGCGCAGGCGTCATGCGTCGCTCAGACGCGCTCCGCTAAATTCCGGCTTACGCCGGAATGGCGATGGGGGGCTACTTATCTCCCCACCGCATCACCACTTGCGCGGCTTTAATGCCGGAGCGCAGGGCGCCTTCGATAGTTGAGGGAAGGCCTGTATCCGTCCATTCACCTGCAAGCGCGACGTTTTTCCAGCCTGTATAGGAGGCGGGGCGACGAATGTTTTGTTCCGGCGTGGCGGCGAGGGTTGCGTATTTTTCCAAGAAGATTCGATGCTGCGGCAGTTCTGCGGGATCAAGGTTCAGGAGCAGCGCGACCTCTTTCCATACCAGAGCCGCCATATCGCGGACAGGAATGCTTTTATGGCGTTCGGCGCAGCTAATCGTAACAGAGGCCAGACCGTTTCGCACAAAAACCCATTCGGAATAACCGCCAACAACACCTGTAAAGGCGGATTCCATATCAGGCACGTCAACGCGGAAATGGGCGTTAATGATGGAGCGGAATTCTGTCGGGGTGGGAACTTCTGGCAACATTTCGCGCATAAACCAAGCGGGCAGGGCGAGCACAACCCAATCTGTCGGCGCGATCTCGATAACAGTGCCGTTAAAATCAAGCTCGCGCACGCAATCGCCTTCCCACAGCATCGACCGCAGGCGGTGATAATATTTCACTTCAGTATCGTGTTGGCGCAAAACGCTGAGGCAAGGAGTGACGAAACTTTCCGATAAGCCGACTTTGGGGATCAGGGGAATGCAGGATTCTCCTCCAGCGCCGAAGCTTTGAGAAAGAACGTTGCGCAACAGCCTTGCCGAGGCGATTTCCGGCTCCGTATTCAAAGCACCTATAATCAACGGCTCCCAGAAACGATTATAAAGTGGGTTATGGCGATCAATCAACCCCGCCAGCGTATCAGTTTCACTCGCCAGCATGACTCGTGCCGCCGACAGATAATCCAAAATCTTGGTGCCTGGCACGCGGCGTTTCTTATTCAATATCCACCAAGGGATCGCGCCCTTGTTCATCGTTATCGCCCAACGTTCGTTGGTAGAAAGGTCGATGAATGGAAAAATAGGCTTTCCCCCGCCGCCCATCGTGTCGAGAGCGTTTGTCAGGAACAAATAATCGCGCACCGCGACATTGCCGGACAGAACCAGATGATTGCCGTTATCGATGCGGCAGCCAAGATCGCGGTCAAGAAAGGAACGGCAGCGGCCTCCGGCAAAAGGCGCGGCTTCGTAAACCGTGACTTTTTCGCCCGACAAAGACAGTTGCAGCGCGGTCGATAATCCCGCCAACCCCGCGCCGATGACATGGACATGCCGCTTTGTCATCCGAAAAAGCCTTTCAGAATAAGGCCGATCTTTTTCCATTTTGGCAGCGTCACACGGACGAAAGGATCGCGCCAGTCCAGAGAGACAAGACGATTGAAAATCGCTCCGTAATACATCCGCATAATGCGGGCAGGGCGCATGGCGGAAGCCGGGCATTTGTTCATAAACGCGTCGGCCTGTGCGTAATGTTCCCGGGCTTGCGCCGCCAGATCGCGGCACGCAGCGGACAAAGAAGGCGCTCGCAAAACGTCGTTCGGTTCGCGGGAAGAGATGCCGTGCTTTGCTAACAGTTCTTGCGGCAGATAAAGCCGCCCTCTGCCTGCGTCTTCCGCCAAATCGCGCAAGATATTCGTCAATTGCAGGGCGCGCCCCAAATGATGCGCGACATTCATCGCATCCGACCCTACATGACCAAAAATTCGCACCGAGATTCTGCCCACGGCGCTAGCAACGCGGTCGCAATACTGGTCAAGCGTCGCGGCATCGGGGGCGACAATCGCCACGGAATCCATTTCCATGCCGTCGATGATTTCCTGAAAATCTTTTTCGACAAGATTAAAAGCGCGAATGGCGGGAAGGAGGGCCGTTGTGATCGCGTCGCTAGGTTTGCCTTGAAACACTTCCGCGATGCGAAGGCGCCATGCCTGCAAATCCCTCGCGGCAATTTCAGGCGAGGGGCTATCATCCGCGATATCGTCCACAACGCGACAGAACCCATACAGCGCATACATGCCTTCGCGCCGTTCTTTAGGAAGAACAGTCATACCAGCATGAAAAGAGGTGCGCGAGGCGACGACTTGCGCTTTGATTTGCGTTAGCGCTTCGGGATAAGTAAGGGATGTCATAGCCAAGCCCTTACCACACCGACCGCCGTTGCGCCTAGAACCGAAATTTTGCCAAGCTTCACATTGTCGCATAAAGGGTCGCGGCGTCGCAGCAAAGCCACAATTCGTTCCGCAAGAGCGCAGATGACGGATGTTTCGGCCTTCAAACGAACATCGGGGACTTGGTGCGGCAGGTTTCTGGCCTCTTGCAGCAAAGGATCGACGCGGTCGAGCATCGCCTGAAGGACGGCTTGAAGCTCCTTGGTTGATGTCTCGTGCGAAAGGTCCGTTACGACTGCGCCATGCGCCGCAAGCATGTCTTGAGGACGGTAAACGCGATCCAATTCACGGTAATCGTCGGCGCAATCCTGAATATGATTGATGATTTGAAGCGCGTTGCACAGGGCGTCATTGGCCTGCCATGCCTGTTTTCCGATGCCGTGCAGCGCAAGAACGTGCCGTCCAACTGGCGCGGCCGAAAAGTTGCAGTAATCGATTAGATCGTACCAATCGCGGTAGCGTAGTTGCGTTGCATCGCGCTTAAAGGCCGTCAGAAGGTCGAGACTGTGTTGGGGAGAAACGCCGGACTGACGCAAACTTTGGCGTAGCGCGGCGGCTGAAGGGATTTCATTGTTCTTATCGTCAAGTAAAGTCACCGCAAATTTTTCAAGCTGCGAGACTTTTTCCTGTGCGTCAAGCAGAGGGTGGTCGCTTATATCGTCGGCGGCGCGGGCAAAGTTATAAAAGACATGGACATGCGGACGCAAATCGGGGCGGATCAACATCGATCCGACAGGAAAATTCTCCGTCTTGCTGTTTTTCCCGCTGGCGGTGTCGAGCGTATGGTTTTCTGTCGTCATGATTGTTTTGCTTTCTGGTACGGCGAACAGTCTTCATTAAGACTTATACCGCAAAAAGGGCAATAATTGGGTTTGTGCTTTGAAAAAAGAGAAAAAAGCGCATGTCCAATGGTAATTCCTAAATTGCCATCACATCTTGGACAGCGAATGCCAAAATTGACAAAGATAATAACAAGAAAAAAAGGAATAGGTATTAAAAGAAAAAGTGCGGACGGTTTTCCCTCGTGAACACCTATAGTAATTCCCAAAATCCCAATAAAAAGGAAATAAGCCAAGATTGTTCCCAATCCTAGCAAGAGTCTGTGTTTCACAAATTCGCGGATTGTCATGCCTGCGCGCGACCTTTCCACTGACCACCTTTTCCTTGATGATAAAGTCGTGCCGAGTTTAGCGTAGCGGCAGCATACACCAACGCCGCCACAGGTAACGTCAACGCCCAAGCTCTTGGTAAGCCATAAAATCTCACCATAGGCATATAAATCGCGGTCATCAGCAACTCCGCCAGAAATCCTGCCGCCAATGCCGTCACAGTCGGCGCAAAAATAAAGAGCAGCGGCGGAGCAAGATATACGATTACCAACCCTGCTACCGTTCCCGCCAGCAAAAGCGGAGAATGACGCAATTGGGTGTAGGCCGTCCGCGTCACCATCTGCCAGACATCGCCTATATGGGGGTAGTGGCGCAGGCTTTGGATATCTCGGGTGAGGGTTAGCTCCGTTATGCCGCCTGCGTGCTTAATCTCTTTGGCAAGGCTGCAATCGTCGATGAGAGCGGATCGGATGCAGGCCAAGCCTCCTATTTTATTCAGGATAGAACGCCGCACAAGCATGACGCCTCCTGCCGCAGCCGCAACATGCGAACGAGGTGCGTTAGAGAGGGAGAAGGGAAACAGCATGGCGAAAAAGAAAACGAAGGCAGGAATAAGAAGCTGTTCCGCAAAACTGACGCAGTTTAATTTGACCATGCGCGAGGTCAGGTCGAGTTTTTTCTCTTCGGCGCGCGCCACCAGTTTTTTCAGGCTATACGGCGCATGAAGGATGTCGGCGTCGGTAAAGAGGACAAAGTCTTCGTCGCTGGCTTTTGCCCCAGCATTCATCGCGGCGACCTTGCCGCTCCATCCTTCGGGCAAATCGGGAGCGGCGATGATGGTAAGGCGGTCGGATTTGCTTAAATCCGCAGCGATTCTTTGAGCGACGTCGCTGGTT
Organism: uncultured Pseudomonadota bacterium; assembly: GCA_903920205.1. Classification (GTDB taxonomy): domain Bacteria; phylum Pseudomonadota; class Alphaproteobacteria; order UBA9219; family UBA9219; genus CAIXLI01. The sequence continues at coordinate 25,242 of CAIXLI010000205.1, read as the reverse complement.
CCGTCTCGGCTGTGGTCGTCCACCAAAATAACGCGCCATGCGCCCGCATAGTTCTGAGCCAAAAGCGAGGGCAGGGAGCGCGGCAGGACTTTTGCCTCGTTCCGTGCAGGAACGACAATTGCGACGGAGGGCAACACCGTTGGTTCAAAAGATTCCTGCGGCAGCAAAGGAATCCAAAAAAAACCACGCTCCAGAGCAAGGTAAAGCCAAGCGGCAAGGGCGAGTGTGCCAAGGAGGGAGAAAACAACCATAGAGGTTATTATCTGGATAGGCGGGGGGGATGCAACAAGAAGATGGGGGCGAATGCCGCCTAAATCATCAAAATGTTAATTTCTTTGTCTTTCTGAGCGTCGAGAGGATCAAACAGTAAAGCCAGGAAAAGCTTTCGGCATCCGCGTGTTCATAGCAATCTGCGTCGGAGCTTTAGTCGCGGCTTTGTTTGCCGTGCTTGTCAAATCAGGAGGGGGGAGGGTAGCAAGATTATGGGCGTCTACGGCGAGAACTTTGTTGCCAACATGCATTTCCCGTGAAACCCATTTTCTCAAGGGAGTTAACGTGGTGCCTTTTGAGCTTCCGCTTTCGGCGATTAATTTCTCTCCGTCTGGTCCTGTGACTACGGCTGCGGTATGGAAAATGCGTTGAGCTTTATTTTTAAGGAAGACTAACGCCCCTGCGGGAATGTTTCCCGATTTTATTTCTTCCGTGGAACACGCTTTCACTTTTCCGGCAATAGCCTTGAATTGCCCTTCTGCTGTATCGGGAAAAAGCTTGGCTATAGCGCGCACATCGTAAATTTGGCGGCCACTAAGGTCATTCATCTTCTGCATGACGGCAAGAGTGAGCGTCTTTGTGAAACCAGAGCAATCAAGCTTATTGACCGACAGCTTGCTCCCCTCCCCATTAAGCAATTTTTCTAGCCACTGCCCCATATTTTCTTTACCGCCCCACTTATAATTTACGGGGTTTGCCCGGGTGAATCTGAATCCCTCAGAGCCGATATGAGACTGCCAAAGCCCTCCTTCTGTGGATGCTGCCGCCTGATCTTTTTTAAGACTTGCAGGGTTTGGAAAAGGACGGTTTTCAGTCTGAGTATCAGGAAAATTATTAGACTCTGTTGTCGCGGGTGTTACGAAGGAGGTAATAACGGCTTGACGATTTTCGGGAGCGACAGTTGTGCCTCCCGAAGGATCAGGCTGAGGAAGATCGGCAGAAGATACCTTGGCATTTTCGTTTTTAAGCGTGCGCAACGCTGCCCGTGGATTAGCGGGGGTTGAAGGGAGCGGTGGATCTAATACCTCTGGCATAATAATAATCCAAATATACTGTTTTAATGATCGTTTATTCTATGACGGGCGCGGTCATGGCGACCTGAATATTCTTTTTTGCTTTTTGTTTGGTCTTGACAACTTTTTCTACTTTCTTGCCGTGTGTTGCCGCCAGTTTAGGGTCGTAAGGCAGAACGCGGAGCGAAGTGAAGATGTCCTTTTCCCGCGCAACTTTCAACGCGGCTATACATTTGTCATCCGCAACAGGGCAGCCGAGGCTGCTCAGATTCGGTGAATGAGGGTGATGGATATAGAATCCGTCGCGCCCGTTGAGTTCGACATCCTTTGTGGGGGAAAGATAGAAGGCGTCACATGTATCGATGCCGTTAACAAGCTTGAAATCATGCTTGGCAGCCTTGGCGACGAGCCATGTGCCGGGAGGGATAACCCCGCCGTCGGGTGTTTTCGCGTCGAACCCTTTGCCCGAGCCCATTTTGAATTTTCGGCCATCGGGTAAAGTAAGCGTCTTGGTATTGGGGTCGAATACCGCAACCTTGCCATGAGGCATCTCGGGCGCATCAAGAATGATGCTGGCACTGTCGTTCTTTAAAGACACGCGCTTGCCGGAATCCGAATTGCTAACGGAAAGATCAAGTTCATGTTTTTTGTGATAATCTTTATCCACCTCAAGAATTGCCAGAGCCTCCCGTTGATCTTCAAAACGAAACCTGCTTCCGCCTGAGAAATCGCTTACAGACTGAGCCAAAGCCGTTTCTGTTCTCAACGATCCTCTTCCAGCCCTCGCCGACTGCGAATCCAAAGCCCCTTGTTCAGGGAGAAGTTTGGTGTATTCAGGCATAGAATCTAACCCCATCTCTTGTCGGCATGCTCCCTTGACGTTTTAAGCAAAAGGAACAAGTCGGACGCAGCATGTTCGTTTTCCTTATGGAACCAAAGAATTGGGTGCGGTCTGTAACCCCAGCATGGAGATTTTGCCTGTCCCCTTGTTTGTGACTGCTTGCTTATCGACAAAGCTCGTAAGACCGGGAGAACTGCTCTGGGATTGCAGAAAATTTTTAGAACCCACTTCCGGTGCTACTGCCTTAGCCATCCATTGTGGATCTTTCGCGGGGTCTGGTCTGCTAACGAACATATGATTAATCTTATCGTTGCGGTAGAATGCGCAGGCATGTGGATCTTCCGGGGCCGAGTAGGGCCACAGTCTCTCTCCCTGAACGGCATCCGAAAACCAGCCGTCTTTTTCTCTCATCGCCGCATGACCAAACGGAGAGCCTTTTTTGTTTATAATGGCGATATCCCCTGGCTCAGGCTTATAGGGAGTTCCATCCTTGTTCAGATATTCACCTTTTTTGGAAACGGTTATACCCAAATTCTTAAAACCAAACGATGGTAGGACGTCAGGGAGATCCTTGGCGTTTGTAAGCGGTATAGTTTTTCCAAGAAGGGTGCTGGCGACTCCGCACATAACACCCGCACAATGGCCACCATAGGCCGTTGGGCTTTTAACGCCTCTGTTTATAAAGTGCTCATCGTACCGAACGGAGCATGCTTTCACTACCTTGCTGTGGAACTTATTCAGATTCAGCTCGCACGCTTCCTCACTATCGGGAGCAGGGACTATCGCAACACTAACCTTCTTTAAGGCACCGCGGTTCCTACGGTTATGATGGCGAAGTGTTTGATCGGGTCGTGGTGCCACGCTTGCTGTGTTATGAGCGGCAAGAGAGGGCTTTCCTCTATGGCCTATAGCACCTAAGAGAAGCTTTCTTTGTTTCCTTCTGGACAGATGTCTCCAAACCTTTTGGGTCTCGCTTTCCCCCCCGTTTTTGAGGGTTGCAATACCGTCAAAATCGCCATGATACCCCTTCATGTGTCGCTGAATATATTCAATATCAGCATGATTTCTAGGTAGTTTCAGGTGGTTATGATAGCGTTTCATGACACAATGCCTCCTATCCTATCGCTATAATGCCTAGACGGGGGAAGCCCCGATGAGGCTTCTCTTAAAGCCGGCAACTTCTTTCGTGTAGTTCTTCGTTCCCAGTGATTTATCTTCCGCCTTCGCTGTGTTTTCCATGCTTGGACTATAATCCGTTTCGGGGTCGGCCTTAATATAAGCCGAACAAGTGAATTTCCCTGGATTTTTCAGCCCAGTTAGGCTTTTTTGGTCCCAATCGGAGACGGATTTTCCTGATTTTGGATCGACCAAACAAATGTGTCCAGCTTCTTGAGATCTTTTGTCTTTTGGCGTGAACACCAGCACAATCGTGCGATTGATGTCACCGACCATATTTTCTGAGAGCTTTTTTAACTCCGTAAGACTGATCTTCTCTCCGCTAATCCCTGCTTGGAGCTGTGAAAACCCGTGTTTGTTCATGATGTCCTTGGTGTAGTCGCGGGCTCTGCCAAGGATCTTTCCCTCTTTGCGTATAACAACACCGCAAGAATCTAACAGCTTTCTCGTCCATTCGGCGCACCATCCAGTTGGTCCGCCATGAGCTTTAATTTGACGATAAACTTTCTTGGTTTTGGAATTTGTGAGATCTAAAAACGATCCCGTATTATCAATCTTCGAGCATGCTTTCAGCGCCGCCAAACTATTGGGGGCGCTGGCGGGTTCCTGCGACCTAGCGAAGAAATTTCCAGCATCGTTCGTATCGGAAGGGCTCATATCAAGGGATGAAAGTCTGCTTCCGCCTGAACGTTCAATATCCTCTCCAACCGTAGGCGAAAGGCTCGATATTTTGAATTCTTTTTGTGTCGTCTCCAGAATGCGTTTCTGTTCTTGAGGAGGAAGATCGTTCCACATGCTTTGATTGGGCGTGCTTGCATCGCTGACCATTTTCGAAGTAGCTGCTAACGCGCCTCTTTTCAACGCCTCTTTTTTGACATGACGAATAAGTTTTTGTTGTGCGGCGTAGGAAAGTTTATGTAGGGCCTTAAGGGTTTTGCGACCTAGGACCTTATCCTTGCCAACGTGCAAATGCTCTTGCAAAATACCGATGGTGTCGCGCGACATATGTCTGATGTTACTTGCCATGACCAAAAAACCTTTGTCCTACAAGCCCGGCTTAAATCCGCCGTCGAAAAGATTCTGTTTATTGAAACGTTTGCCTGCGTTGTTGCTTGTGTACTTATTCTTCGAGGCCATTCTCGCTTTTTGTGGTGCTATCTTGTCCGTTGTATGCAGGGCGTGATTTGCTTTAAGTTCACGGAGTGTGCGAGCCTCATTTTTTCCCCCATTATGATGTTTTGCGCTTATATTGTTATGGCCATGACGTCCATGATGCCCAAAATGTCTATGGTGTCTCAACTTTATGGGGTCTGGCGCGAGGGCGACAACCGCAAGAGCTTCCATAGCATTGAGTGTCCTATCCTCATTATGACGATTTTCTTCAGTTTGATCCTGAGCGTTTGTCGTGTCGTTTGTATAGTTTTCTGGATTTGCCATGACGGACACCCTATAATTATTTATCGACTATGAGGCAATTGTATCCATTATAGGTTAAGGGGCAATTAATTTCATGCAAGTATTTGATCTATAATATCTAATTGTTCCTTTGAATGCCGCTTTGCGGAGCCTGTCGCGGTGGCGGCTGAAGGTGGGCGTCCTTTATAGGTGGGGCGTGCGACGCGACCATTGACGGTCGAGAGGGTTTGTTCGATGCGGCGGTCGAGAAAATGCCATGCGCCCATGTTCTCAGGCTCTTCCTGACACCAAATAACTTCCGTGGCGTTGACGTAACGCGCTAATTCCACGGCAAGATATTTTTGGGGGAAAGGATAGAATTGTTCTAAACGGATGATGGCGACATCGTCGATCTTTTTTTCTTCTCTCGCCGGGATCAAATCATAAGAAATTTTTCCGCTGCAAAGAATAACTCGACGAATAAGTTCATCTGCGACCACATGCGTCGCGCTGTCGGGAATGACGCTAAGGAAGGTCGAGTTTTCATCCATCGCAGAAAGCGGCGACACGCATAGTTTATGACGCAGCAAAGATTTCGGCGTCATCAGGATCAGCGGCTTGCGATAGTTGCGGCGCATTTGGCGGCGCAGGATGTGAAAGTAATTCGCGGGCGTCGAGCAATTCGCTACCTGCATATTGTCTTCGGCGCAGAGTTGCAGAAAACGTTCAAGCCGTGCCGAGGAATGCTCCGCCCCTTGCCCTTCATACCCATGCGGCAAAAGTAAAGTCAGTCCCGACATGCGCAGCCATTTGGTTTCCGCCGACGAAATAAACTGATCGACAAGGACTTGCGCCGTATTGGCAAAGTCGCCGAATTGACCTTCCCAGCAGGTCAGCGTGTTCGGCTCCGCCAAGGAAAATCCGTAATCAAAGCCCATAACCGCCGCTTCGGATAACGGGCTGTCGTGCGCGCTAAAGGTCGCGGGCATGGAGGGGCGAATGCTGTTAAGGGGCACAAAGCGATGCTCGTCTTCCTGATCAATCAACAAAGAATGGCGTTGTGAAAAGGTTCCGCGCCCGCAATCTTGCCCCGACAGGCGCACCGGTGTGCCTTCAAGCAACAACGTGCCGAACGCTAAAGCCTCCGCCGTCGCCCAATCGATACCTTCGCCAGTTTCGATCATCTCGCGCTTGGCGTCCAGTTGTTTGGCAATTTTGGGATTGAGGTGAAAATCCTGCGGCACTCGCGCCAGCGCGTAGCCGACTTCGCGTAGTGTATCGAGCGCGACGCCTGTTTTGCCGATGGGCTCCTCGGTTGGCGGGGCTTCGAAGCCATGCCATTTGCCTTCCAGCCAATCGGCTTTGCCGGGTTTATAGACAGCGGAGTCTTGATAGGCTTGCTCCATGACTGCCAGAAAATTATGATTGATCGCGTCGGCTTCGGCTTGGGTGACGACACCTTCGTTGATTAGTTGTGCGGCGTAAAGCTCTCGCGTTGTCGGCGTGTCTTTGATCTTGCGGTACATGATTGGCTGGGTGAAGGCCGGTTCGTCGCTTTCATTGTGTCCGTGGCGGCGATAGCAAACCATGTCGATCACGGCGTCGCGGCTGAATTTCTGTCGGAATTCTGCGGCAAGTTCGCAGACATGCACAACCGCTTCTAAATCATCGCCGTTGACGTGGAAGATGGGGGCTTGGATGCTTTTGGCGATGTCGGTGCAATAAATTCCCGAACGCGAATAATTCGGCGCGGTCGTGAAGCCGACCTGATTGTTGATGACGAAATGAATCGTGCCGCCGGTTCCATAGCCTTTCAACGCGGAAAGCGTCAGCGTTTCCCCTACAATGCCTTGTCCGGCAAAGGCGGCATCGCCGTGGATCAGCAAGGCCATCACTTGACGCTGTGCCTCGGCGCTTGGTGTGCGCGAGGCGGAGCGTTGTTGTTGTTTGGCGCGCGCGCGTCCGACGACGACGGGATCGACCCATTCCAGATGCGAAGGGTTGGCGTTCATGGTCAGATGAATGTTCTGCCCCGCAAAATCGCGGTTTGTCGAAGCGCCTAGGTGATATTTTACGTCGCTGGAGCCGTGGAAGCTGTCGGGGAAAGGCGAGATGCCTCGGAATTCCGCCAGCATCGCCGTAAAGGGTTTCCCTAGCACGTTGGTCAACACGCTTAACCGCCCGCGATGCGCCATACCAAGGACGACTTCGCGCAGTCCCAGCGATACGCCTCTCTCAATCGAGGCTTCCAGCGCGGGAATCATCGCCTCGCCGCCTTCCAAACCGAAGCGTTTGACTGCGACGAATTTTGTGGCGAGGAATTTTTCAAAACCCTCGGCCGCCGTCAGGCGTTCCAGCAAGTGGCGTTTTGTTTCCGCCGCATAAACCGTTTTGTTTTCCGAAGCTTCCATCTGCGCTTGAATCCACGCTTTTTCCGCAGGATCCTGCATATGCATAAATTCGACGCCGATATGCCCGCAATAGGTTGCCTGTAACCGCGCCATAATCTCGCGTAGCGTAGCATGTGTGAAACCCAGCGAACCGTCGAGGAAAATGGGACGGTCATAGTCGGCTTCGGTAAAGCCGTAGTTTTGGGGTGTCAATTCGGGATGCGGCGCTTGGGGCGTCATCGCCAAAGGATCAAGCTGCGCTTGCATATGTCCGCGCACACGATGAACACGGATCAACATGATGGCGCGAATGCTGTCGAGGATGGCTTGCTGTAAGGCGGGTTGAGACGCAGGGAGGGCGACAGGAGCCTGCGCTTGTTTCTCCCCCCCTTTGTTTTCGTTCGAAATGATCTTTATGGATTTCGCCGGAGCCCAACTAGCCCCTGTGATCTCGGTCAAAGCCGTTCGCGCGTCCTGATGTAACCCGCCAAAGAAAACGCGCCAGCTTTCATCGACCGAGGCGGGATCCGCCGCGTAACGCTGAAACAATTCGGCGATAAAATCCGCATTGGCGCTGTAAAGGAAAGAATTTTCGTTTAAAGACATGGCAGTGTGCGGGGCCTGAGGAGGGGGCATACTTGGTATTCTTTACCATAAAATCGGTTTGGCTTGTGAATCGAATTTTTTGCTTATACCTTGATCTTTCTTATCCTCTTGCCTTCGGTTCTTTATGCCCGACGAAGTCCTATCCGCCGATATTCTGGATGCCCGTGAGGGTGTGCGGCATGCCTTCTTTACGAAGGCGTGGGGAGGGGCAGGTGCTGGCTTTGCGGATCATGGGATGCTGCAGGATGCGCTTCTTGTTCGTGCGCGGATGGCGGGGCATTTGCGCGTCGCGCCGGAGCGGTTTTTGTTCTGTCGCCAAATTCATTCGTCGAATGTCGTGACGGTCGGCGATGTTTGGACGGCGCATGATAGCCCTAAAGCTGACGCGATGGTCACTGATCAATCCGGCATCGCTTTGGGCGTTCTCACAGCGGATTGCGTGCCTGTGTTGTTGGCGTCCTTAGAAATGCCTGTTATCGGCGCGGCTCATGCGGGGTGGCGCGGCGCTTTGTGCGGCGTTTTGGAGCATACGGTTGAGGCCATGGAAAAGCTGGGGGCGTCGAGGCAATCCCTTTGCGCGGCGCTGGGGCCTTGCATCGGGCAGAAATCTTATGAGGTCGGGCCAGAGTTTCCGGCCCCTTTTCTTGCTGAAAACCCCTTGCACGACAAATTCTTTAAGCCCGCATTTAAAAGCGACCACTATCTTTTTGATTTATCTGGCTATGTTGCGGAAAAATTGCGAGGGTTGGGTGTTGCGTCTGTTGCCATGACGCCTGCGGATACTTGCGCCGAGCCTGATCGCTTTTTCAGCTATCGTTATTCGACTTTGCGCACTGAAGAACGCTTGGTTTCCGCCATCGCTTTGGCCTGAGGGAAAGGAACGCGCATGAGAGACCTTATTGTCAATTCCCTTGAACTTCTTTGTAAAATAGGGGTTGTTTTACTCGTGGTAGCGGGGACGGGATTTGGCCTGATGACGGGGAATCCCTATGTCGCCATTTTAGGGCTTGTTGTATCTTTTATCGTTAGCACGGTCATTTTTGGCCTTTTGTTCCTGCTGATCGACATTAACGACAATATCCGCGCCGTGCGTTATGCGCTGGAAAAGCTCGAGAAACCTTGAATTTGAGCGGCTTGTATGCTCAAAACACGCTCTCAGCGCATAAGAGGCGCATTTGGAAGGCGTTATGACAGATCAATCCCATATCCGTAATTTTTCGATTATCGCGCATATCGATCATGGCAAGTCTACCTTGGCGGATCGGCTGATTCAAAACTGCGGCGCGATAGAAGCGCGTGAAATGCGCGAGCAAATGCTCGACAGCATGGATATCGAACGCGAACGCGGCATCACGATCAAAGCGCAAACCGTGCGCCTGAATTACAAGGCCAAGGACGGCGAAACCTATCAGTTGAATTTGATGGACACGCCCGGGCACGTCGATTTCGCGTATGAAGTCAGCCGTTCTCTGGCGGCCTGCGAAGGCTCGATTTTGGTGGTTGACGCTTCGCAAGGCGTTGAGGCGCAGACTTTGGCGAATGTCTATCAGGCGCTCGACAACAATCATGAAATTGTGCCTGTGCTAAACAAGATCGATTTGCCCGCCGCAGAGCCCGAACGCATCAAGCAACAGATCGAAGACGTGATCGGCTTGGACGCCTCCGACGCCGTCATGATTTCCGCCAAGACGGGGCTGGGTATCGATAATGTTCTGGAAGCGATTGTTACGCGCTTGCCTCCGCCCAAGGGCGACCCCGACGCGCCGTTGAAGGCTCTTCTGGTCGATAGCTGGTACGACGCCTATCTTGGCGTTGTTATTTTGGTGCGCGTTGTGGACGGCACGTTGAAAAAGGGACAGAAGGTTCGTTTCATGGTGACGAACGCTGTGCGCGACCTTGACCGCGTTGGCATTTTTACGCCCAAGAAAATTGAAGTCGGCACATTGGGCCCGGGCGAAATTGGCTTTATCACCGCAGGAATCAAGCAGATCAGCGATACCAAAGTCGGCGACACGATTACCGACGACAAAAATCCGGCGGAAGGGCTTTTGCCGGGTTTCAAGCCTTCTGTGCCTGTCGTGTTCTGCGGTTTGTTCCCCGTGGATGCGGCGGAGTTTGAACATTTGCGCGAGTCGTTGGGCAAACTGGCCTTGAACGACGCCAGCTTTAAATTTGAGGCGGAAAGTTCCGTGGCTTTGGGCTTTGGTTTCCGTTGCGGCTTTTTGGGTTTGCTGCATCTTGAAATTATTCAGGAACGGTTGGAACGCGAATTCAACCTGAACCTTATCACGACAGCACCTTCGGTTATTTACAAAGTCCATTTGATAGACGGCTCCATTCGGGAATTGCACAACCCCGCCGATATGCCCGATCCCGTCCGCATCGACCGCATCGAAGAACCGTGGATCAAGGCGACCATTCTGACTCCCGACGAATATTTGGGCAGCATTCTGGCATTGTGCAACGACAGGCGCGGCGAACAACTCGACCTGACCTATGTTGGCGCACGGGCGATGTTGGTTTACAAACTGCCGTTGAACGAAGTCGTGTTCGATTTCTATGATCGGTTGAAATCCATTAGCCGCGGCTATGCCAGCTTTGACTACACGCTCGACGAATACCGCGACGGCGATCTTGTGAATATGTCGATTTTGGTCAATAGCGAGCCGGTTGACGCCTTGGGCATCATCGTTCACCGCGCCAACGCCGAAAGCCGTGGGCGCGTGCTTTGTGAACGCCTCAAGGAGTTGATCCCCAAGCATTTGTTCAAAATCGCCATTCAGGCTTCCATCGGCAGCCGCGTCATCGCCCGCGAAACGATTTCGGCGATGCGCAAGGACGTGACGGCGAAATGCTATGGCGGCGATATAAGCCGCAAACGCAAGCTTCTCGACAAACAAAAAGAAGGCAAAAAGCGCATGCGCCAATTTGGCGAAGTCGAAATTCCGCAATCCGCGTTTATTGCAGCGTTGAAAATGGATGACAGGTAGAACTTCCAATACGCCCGTCATTTCGGCGAAAGCCGGAATCCAGCTACGCAGCGTCTGCGGCGTGCATAAGTCTTGTCGCCAAGAAAACAAAAAGTTTTTAATCTGGATTCCGGCTTTCGCCGGAATGACGATGGGGGGAGGGGCGGCTCTCCTTTTTCTTATGGTGTTTTTGGGGGGTAGCTTCGCTGCCGAAGCCCCGTCGACTCAAGTCGCGGAATCTCTTCAACTTCAAAAATGCCTGAAACGCGCTGACGATTTACCGGACATGGCTGCTGCCGAATCCGCCATGTGGATCAAACAAAAAGGCGGCAATGATGCTCATCTATGCCGTGCGTTCGCGCAGGCCAATCGGGGAATGCATGCCGATGCGGCGCGGGAGTTTTGGGCTTTGGCATCATTTTACGACAAAAAAACGCCTGCGCAGAACCTGAACCGCGCTCTTTTGATGCATAATCTCGCGGGACAGGAATTTCTTCGCGCCAAAGACCCCAAAAACGCCGAGGCGCGTTATGAGGCCGCGCTGAAAATCGCGCCGTATAATTCCACAAGCCTTATTGGTCGCGCTCAAACGCGCATGGAAGCCGAGCGTTATTGGGATGCTCTTGACGATCTCAATCGCGTTTTGAAATCAAACCCCGACGACATCAACGCTCTGCGACAGCGCGGTCGTGCTTGGAGACATCTAGGCAACGAGAAAAACGCGCAAGAAGATTTGGCGCATGCGGCGGCTCTGGCGGGAGATCAAGCGGGGAAGTAAATGCCTATCACACGCTTCGCCCCTAGCCCTACGGGTTATCTGCATCTCGGTCACGCCTATGCTGCCTTGCTGGCTTTTCGTGCGGCGGAAGAGGGGCGGTTTCTTTTGCGTATCGAAGATATCGATCCTGTGCGATGCAAGCCGGAATTTACCGAAGCGATCATTGAGGATTTGCGCTGGCTGGGGTTGGAATGGCCGGAGCCTGTGCGGCATCAATCGCAACATCTCGCCGATTACGCCGCCGCGCTCGACAAATTGCGGGATAGAGGTTTGGTTTATCCCTGCTTTTGCACACGGCGGGAAATCGACCAAGAAGCGCAACGCGCCGCCCATGCCCCCCATGCCGAAGACGGAACCCTCGTTTACCCGGGAACCTGTCAGCATTTATCCGCATCCGAACGTGCCGAGAAATTAGCACGACAGGGAAGCGCGACCTGGCGGCTCGACATTGCCGCCGCGATGCGCCAGACAGGCAAGCTTTTCTGGCACGACCGCGTTAAGGGCTGGGTGGAGGCGAACCCCGCGCTTTTCGGCGATGTCGTTTTGGCGCGTAAAGACGTGCCCACCAGTTATCACCTTAGCGTCATTGTCGACGATCACGCTCAAGGCGTTACGCTCGTCACGCGGGGAAAGGATTTGTTTGCCTCGACCCACATTCATCGTTTGCTGCAAGCTTTGCTCGGCTTTGATACGCCCGGCTATCACCACCACTCACTTCTTACCGACTCTACAGGCCGCCGCTACGCCAAGCGCGATAAAGCGGCGACATTGCGCGATTGGCGGGAGAGGGGAGAGACGGCGGAGCAGGTTATCAAAGCCTCTTTTGCTTTTCCCGATAGTCTTTCCTGATGGTGACATTTATTGTAACTTATGCCTGTTCCCAATGTTCGGAACTTTTTGTGAGGCGCAAGCCGTATGACAAAGATCATCAGATCGATTTGTTTGTTTCGTCGTTCCTATCAGGAGAACGACCTTGCAACTTTGAATTCTCTTGCCGATGAATTAGCGGCAAAGGGATATATCATTCAAACTAAGCGGCTTTGCTTGGCATCGTTCGACCCTGCGGTTGATGACGCCTTTCTTTTAAAACAAGGCGTTCTGCTAAGCCACGGTAAATTGTCATGCGAGGACTATCAAACACATCAATTCTGCTTTCTGAATTCCGTCAATCGCAACATCAGCTTTGACTTAACAAGTGAGGGCATCACCGACAAGCATGTCGAGGTATTGACGGAGATTGTTCACAGAAAACCGTCAAAAACATTTGAGTTTACTTACAGTTTTAATGTTCCTGCCTCCAGCCCATTCTTTCCCTCAGCATATTACGAACGAGACGGATTTAGTATCGGGTTGCAATCGACTGATCTGGCGGAAGGGTGCCGATCGCTTGGTGAATGGCTTAATAAAACGAAAACTGTATGGGCTGAATTGCATGGGGCTTTTTGCGAAAGAGTGGAATATTTAGGCATAGATTCCTCGGTTGCGCCTCTCTACGAAGGATATGGGAGCCTGATTCATTTTATCAAACACTTGAAAGGTAGTTTCGATCGATCCGTCTTGTCTCCTCTTTATACTGAGATAACGAATTTTATAAAAACCGAGAATCCAAAACCTGTCGGGTTATGCGGACTGATGTTTCCGTGTTTGGAAGATTTTGAATTGGCTTCCGAATATGAGCACGGAAATTTCACCGTCGAGCGCAATATCTTTCTCAGTTTGCATTCAGGTCTTGGCATCGACACTTACCCCATCGGCATTGACGAAGATAAAGGCAGAATTCTTGATATTTTTCGGTTGACGCAGGCTCTCAGCATCAAATACAAAAAGGCTTTATCCGTGCGGTTTGTCTCTGACGGCAAAGCAAAAATTGGCGAGGTGACGGACTTTCAGAATCCCTATCTAAAAGACGTGCTTGTCCGAAAACTGTAAGACGAAAGACTTAAGGCATGACTTTGTTGAACACGGCGTTTTCCGCCGAGGTTAGCGGCGTGGGAGACAAAATCTCGTCCGAAAAACTTAGCGAGTCATAGCTTTCATCAACCTTGGTCATCACGATATTCTCGACAAAGCGGCTGCCGTCGACCGTGATTGTCGCATAAGGCAGTCTGGACGCATTGCCCTGACGCGGAGTCAAAAGTATCTGCCAATGTTGTGCGTCGCCGCTGCGCGTAAGAACAAAGTCCTCCTCCAACCCCCGCCAATCGCCAGCCAAAGCCCCACCGACGATGTCGTAGAGATGCGCAATATTTTTAGCCGGCAATTTCACCGCCATCCCCCCTATATCCTGCGCCGCGCCGTTCGGGGTAATAATCGTTGATGTAGGAAATGGCTTTTCGATGCCCCAAATCAACCCATGGGCAGGAGCTACGACAAAATGACCGGATGACCGCATAGGGCCTCGGCTTCCCTTCATCGAATGCTCCTCGACAAAATGCCCCCTCAAAACTTTCGTGGCGTCGATGCGAACCTGACCCGCAGGTGCCTCAACCGCCCAAGCCATGAAAGGAACCGTCGCAAGGGCGAAGATCAGAAGAATAAAACGCATAGGAAAATCCTTTGTCCCGTCTTGTTAGTGCAGAATCTTTAGCTGAGGATGATTATTGAGCAACTCAATTGGGGTCAAACTATGGCTTGATGGGGGCTGCCAAATATAACTGAATAATAGTGAAGTGATCAAAAGCCATCTGTTCTTGCGGGGGCAAGGCTGAAAGAGAGAACCAGCGTTGTTCATCGCTTTCATCGTCTGCTTCGCCGACCTTTTCCAAAGTTTTGCAAAAGTAAACGAAAGAAATGTTCTGTCTGTCTTCGCCCTGTCTATGGGGAGAGTCGATAATGCGAAGAAGAGTAATGTCGTCTACTTCATATCCCGTTTCTTCTAAAATCTCTCTACGCGCCGCTTCTTGGATTGTCTCGTCTCTGTCAACAAATCCGCCGACAAGCGCCCATTTTCCTCCTTCAAGAAGTTTATGACTCCTTTTAACAAGAAGGATTTCATCGTTCTTGAGCACGAGGGCATCGACGACAACGTGCCGAAGTAAAGCAGCGTCTCCATTTTCAAATTTGCATGTAATCATTGACACTTTCGTCCTTATTATGAAACTTCAGACAAAAAACACCATGGAGTCACAGCTCCGCTTCGCCTAGCTGCGTGGAAAATCAACATGCCGTCGTTTCTGGCTTAGAATCTCTTCAAGAGCGAGAAGAAGATTCTCGTATCCTTGTTGCCTTCCGCAGAAACCTGACGGGTTAGGGGCTTGTCGAGTTCAAACGATCCAGAGATGTCGTAGTCGAGGTTAAACCTCACGCCGCCACCTGCTGAACTGATGGCATCCGTTCCCGCTTGCCCTACGACAGAGTTAAGGTTCCAAACCCTGCCTGAATCGTAGTAGGTAAAGAATTGATAGGCGGGGATATAGCGGTTACCTGTTTCTTCGCCATAACGCAGCTCGACCGCGCCGACGATGCCTTGGTCTCCGGTCAACTCCCCTGAATCATAAGCGCGACCAAACCCTTGTCCGCCGATCAAGAATTGTTCGGAGGAGAGCAAAGGGTCTTGAGTGTATTGACCGTGTCCCGATACCTGAAGCGAAAATTTGTCCCAAAGATCCTGCACGCGCGTCGCCGATACATCGGTGCGCAGAAAGTCATGCTTGCCGTTGATGTTCGACCGTCCCGCGCCGTCAGGCGTCGCGTCGAAGATAGAGAGGCCCTTGATGACTTTGGCTTCAACTTGGGTTATGCCCGCCCAAGAATCCGTAAAATCAACATGGCTTCCGATGCGCAGGCTTCTGACGCGATCCTCGACGGTTTTTATGCCAAGAATGCTTGATTCCGATCCCAAAGAGTTAAATCCAGCCAATAAATTGACGTTGGTGTGGCGGCTGCGGAGCAGGGGATACATTGTTTCCGCATCGAAATTGTCGCTGTTGCCCTTGATGTCAAGATAGGCAAGGTTATCGCCGGGTCTCGACCGTGTCCTTGCATAGCGGAAGACGACATTGGCTCCTTCGGTTCCCAACTGTTCTTCGTGGGTTATTTCTCCATACATAAGCTCTTTCGCGTCGGTGGTGGAAATAACGCGAACAGTAGTCCTGTCGTGAATGCCAAAAAGCGAATTAGCAGCGGCTATCGCCGTGGCTTGAAAGGGGCCGAGGTTTCTTGACCCGCGATTGTCTATGCCGACAGATCCTTCAAGATCTTTTTGCTCAATCGTGATCGTAAGTTCTCCGCCGCCGGGCGTTTGCGAGGGGCTTATGACGCCGCGCGCCTTGATGCCGGGAAGATCGTTGATAAGAAGAAGGTACCGTTCGATGTCTTTTTCGTTAGTGGGGACGGAGGCTTTTATTTTTTCGGCCATATCCTTGATGAGGTGGTTGTCATCTTTATAGGTGCCGACGATTTTGACGTCTGTTACGCGGCCTTCAAGAGCTTTCAGATGAACGACGCCGTCCTTAATCTTTTGCGGAGGAACAATCACGCGCGAGAAAATATAGCCATCGTTGCGATACATCGCCGTTAAACGAGCCCCGATAGCATTCAGATCGGCAAACGAAGTCTGTTTGCCAACATAATCCCGAATGACATCGTTGACGGCTTCTTGGCCGTAAAGGGTCGATCCTTCTAGGGTAAGGCTTTGCAACGTAAACGCTTTATCCTCGCTTAGATCGCCAGCCTCGTTTTTGCCTTTTTGTATGACGATAATGTCTTGTGCCGAAAGAGTCGGCTCGATACTTTGTTTCTCTAAACTACGCAAAAGAACCCCAGGCTGTGCTGTGGAGGGTATTTGTTCCGCACGCGCCGCGTTGCACAAGGAGGTAACGGCGCAGGCCAAAAGGAACGAGGCAGTGCGAATTTTTTTGCTTTCGATCATGATCGGAAACCCTTGTTCAAAGAGGGGGAGGCATAAAGTCTAATAATAGTGTTGCAAGTTTTAGCCAGAATCATAAAGATTGATAGCGTCACGAAAGATATTCCGCCTAATTGTTGCAAAAGTAACACAGGTGTGGTGCCGCTTTTATAATGAAAAGCTATAGGTATTTGGGGGGATACAACCAAGGTTTTCTTGTCGGTCTTTTCCTGTTCTGACGTTTATGAAAATAATAAAAATCTTTACTTTTTATTTCTTTCAACATATGTTGGCATTATTGTTTAACGTATTATTAACCATTATTGAAAACCAAAAGGTTGGGTGTCCCATGATCACCTCTATCGTTATCGCTCGCTTTCGCACCCCCGTTGTAAATACCTTGAAGGGTTGCGCCCGTGTGGTTCTCTTGGTCAGTGCCGTTTTTGTTGGCGCTTTGGTTCCAGAGGCCGCCCAAGCAAATCCGCAAAACGGTACAGTTGTTAGCGGAAACACGACGATCATCAATACGCCCAGCGAACTTCAAATCAGGCAATCCTCCGATCGTACTTTAATCGATTGGGCTTCTTTTAATATTGGCAAAGGGGAAGTGACGCATTTTTATCAACCCGGCGCCAATTCGATTGCCGTGAACCGTGTTGTCAACAGCACGCAGCTCAGCGCGCTTGACGGCAGCCTTATTGCCAATGGTCGTATTGTCGTCATCAATCCGAATGGCGTCTTGATTGGCCCTAACGGCAGAATTAATACGGCGGGGTTTGTCGCCACGACGGCTGATATGTCCAATGATGCTCTTTCCAAGAAAGAGCTAGTTTTCAACCGCCCGGGTAATCCTGATGCCATCGTTGAGAACCAAGGGCATATTACAGTCGCAGAGACTGGTCTGGCTGCGTTAGTGGCCCCGACTGTGCGTAACAGCGGCGTCATTGAAGGCAATAAGGTGCAACTTGCCGCTGCCGATACTTTTGCAGTGGATTTTTCCGGCGACGGGCTGTTGAGCTTCGCCGTCGCGTCTTCTGAAGGTTCCGGTCACAGAACGTTGACCGCAGAGAATTCAGGGTCGATTATCGCCGATGGCGGCAAGGTTCTGATGACGGCGGCGACTGCGAGCGATGTTGTTAGCTCTGTCATTAATGACTCGGGCTATATTCAGGCGCGTGGCCTGAAGAACGTGAATGGCGAAGTCGTCCTGACGGGACAGGGCGCCGATGTTCAGGTTAGCGGTAAGATTGATGCCTCCGGCACCACTGGTGGCGGCGCGGTCAAAATCGGCGGCGATAGCCGTGGTCAGGGAACCTTGGCAACTGCCATGAATGTCACCATCACCAAGGATGCCGTGATTAAGGCCGATGCTACCGAAAATGGCAATGGCGGCTCGGTCATCGCATGGTCTGAAAATGCGACAGTCGCTCAGGGACAACTCTCGGCGCGCGGCGGGGCGCAGGGCGGCAACGGCGGCACAGTCGAAACTTCTTCGCAAAACGTTATTTATGTCGAAGGCGCGATTGTAGATGCCTTGGCTCCCTCGGGCGCTACGGGCAGCTGGCTGCTTGATCCCGATACGATTAATATCTCCGCAACCGGCGTGGCATGGAATTCCTCGCTTCCTGCGACAGGAACCTCCACCATCGGCGTTGCTACGATCAACGCTTCGTCGTCGAATGTCGTGTTATGGGCCAACAAGACTCTTAACATCGGGGCTGATATCAACATGACGCATCCGACTGCTAGTTTGTTTCTTGTTGCGGGCGTGTCGGGTTCCAACATTACAGGAACAATTAACGGCATTTCGACTTCCCTGAGGGCGGGAACGGGAACCATTACGCTTAACAATAATTATGTAAGGACTGTTGGCGGTTCCGTTACTTTCCTTGCTGGCAACAACATCGCTATCAATCATGGTACGTTTTACCTGAAGGGGCTTGGCTCTTCCTTGGGCGGAAATCTGAATCTGATTGCAGGCAGCGTTTCGATCAACAATACATCTATCTATGTGCGTGGCGGGAATGTGACCATCAAAGGTATTGCGGCCGGTTGTGCTTGCGACAGAACAAGTGGGGATGTCAGCACAAATTCGGTCATCATCGACACGACATCGCCTCTCGTCTCGTCGGTTGGAGGAATCAGGCTGATCGAAAATGGCTCAACGCTAGCTTTTAACAACTTTGGAAATTCTAACACATTCGTACACAACGCGAATGGCGGATCCATCACCATCGATGGCAAGACGATCAGTGGCAATAGTGACTGCTTCGCCGCGGGCGGTGTTGGCTGTGGCGTGTTGGACCCTCTGCCTGTCACTTATTTGCGGGTTGCAGCGGATTCAGGAACGAAAATTTATGGTTCTCTTGACCCCTCGTTGCTGACCTACACCTATACCGGTACGCTTTTGAGCGGCGACAGCTTTATCGGTGCGCTGACGCGCACTACCGGGGAGAATGTCGGTACATACAATATCCTGCAAGGGACACTCACCGCCAGCGGCGCTGGTAATTATGCGATTACCTATGTCGGCAACACTTTCACGATTTCGCCAGCGAAGTTGACCATCACGGCGGACGACAAGATCATGACCTATGGCGGCGCTATGCCGACCCTTACGGTCAGCTATAGCGGCTTTGTGAACGGCGACAATTCGTTCAGCCTGACGACGAAGCCGACTGTTACTTCCGCCACTCAGGCGACTGCCGATGCGGGAACCTATTATAACACCATCACCGCGAAAGGTGCTGTCGATAGCAACTACACGATCAGCTATGTGAAAGGTGATCTAACAATCAACAAGGCGGCGCTGAAAATTACGGCGGATGACAAGAGCATGACCTATGGCGGCAGCATGCCGACCCTGACCGTCAGCTATAGCGGCTTTGTGAACGGCGACAATTCGTTCAGCCTGACGAAGAAACCGACAGTTACTTCCGCGACTCCGGCGACGGCTAACGCGGGAACTTATGCGAACACGCTGACGGCAAGTGGTGCGGTCGATAGTAATTATACGATCAGCTATGTCGCGGGCGATCTAACAATCAACAAGGCGGCGCTGAAAATTACGGCGAATGACAAGACCATGACCTATGGCGGCAGCATGCCGACCCTGACAGTCAGCTATAGCGGCTTTGTGAACGGCGACAATTCGTCCAGCCTGACGACGAAGCCGACTGTTACTTCCGCCACTCCTGCGACTGCCGATGCGGGAACCTATTATAACACCATCACCGCGAAAGGTGCCGTCGATAACAACTACACGATCTGCTATGTAAAAGGCGATCTGACGATTAATAAGGCAGCGCTTATTATCAAGGCGGACGACAAGAGCATGACCTATGGCGGCACCATGCCGACTTTGACCGTCAGCTATAGCGGCTTTGTGAACGGCGACAATTCCTCCAGCCTGACAAAAAAGCCGACCGTTACTTCCGCGACTCTGGCGACGGCTGGCGCGGGAACCTATACGGACACGATCACCGCGAAGGGAGCCGTGGATAAAAACTATACCATCAGCTATGTGGCGGGTGACCTGACAATCGGCAAGGCCAGTCTGTTGATCACGGCTGACAGCAAGAGCATGACCTATGGCGGCGTGATGCCAGCCCTGACGGCAAGCTATAGCGGCTTTGTGAATGGCGATGACGCGTCGAAACTGACCGCGGCCCCAACTGTTGTGTCGGGCACGGCGGCGACGGCTAATGCAGGTACCTATACGGGAACCCTGACGGCGAGTGGCGCGGTTGATGGTAACTACACCATCAGCTATGCGGCAGGCGACCTGACCATTGATCCCGCGAGGCTGCTGATTACGGCTGACAGCAAGGGCATGACCTATGGCGGCATTATGCCGACACTGACGGCAAGTTATACTGGCTTCGTGAACGGCGACGACGCGTCGAAACTGACAACGGCTCCGACTGTTGTGTCGGGCACTGCGGCGAATGCTAACGCAGGTACCTATGAAGGAACCCTAACAGCGAGCGGCGCGGTTGATGCCAACTATACCATTAGCTATGCGGCAGGCGACCTGATTATTGGCAAGGCCGAGCTTTTGATTGCGGCTGATAACCAGCATGTGACTTATGGCGGCGTCATGCCGAGTCTGACGGCGAGTTATAGCGGCTTTGTGAATGGCGACGACGCCTCGAAGCTGACGACGGCTCCGACAGTTGTATCGGGCACGCCTGCAACGGCCAGCGTGGGCACCTATAAGGGCACACTGACGGCGAGCGGCGCGGTCGAGGCTAACTATACGATCAGCTATGCGGCAGGTGACCTGACGATTAATCCGGCCCCGGTCAGTACCTTTCCTGCGGGGTCATTTATTCGCATTGATCCTCTGGGCCGTCCGATTCTTTCCTATAACAACAATGTTATTGTTCAGAATCTTCCCTTCAAGCCCTATGAAATTCATACGCTTGATACGAATGTGAGCATCAAAGCACCTCCGCAAGGAAGGGGCGGCGACATTGCGAGCATCTTTAACGCCATCTCTCCGGCGGCAGGAGGAAGCCATACGGAAACCGCAGGACTGACTCCTGAAGAGTTGAACGCTATGGCTCCTGCAGCGGGCGGAAATGGACGCGGCGGTGCCACGGATGAATCCATTGCCTGTGGCAACAGCTTCCTCGACAACAAGTCTTGTGGCCTCGCTCAGTAATTCTGGGTTAAGTCTAAAATCAAAAGAGCCGCTATATGCGGCTCTTTTTTTTGAGGAGAATGACGACTTTTGCATTTACAGATAGCGCCACCATTGCTCCTGAGAAATGGCGTAAATAGGCTTATAGTTTGATATGGTCTGGGCGTCACGCACGCTGCTGTACTGATTGTCCAATATCTCGATCTTGTCGTTATGCGTCATCGCCAGAACGGCATGGTCGGCGTTTTTGTCGGCATCATACAAGATCACCAAACGCATTTGGTCGGGGGTAAATCCAAGTTCGATGAGTGAGAAATATTTAGCCAGCGCGTAATCTTCGCAATCGCCGCCGTTATGTTCAAGGAAGTCTTCAACGGTTGCCCAATGATCTTCCACGCCATAGTTGTCCATGTCGGTTATGTAAGGTAGCGCGTTCACATAGTCGTTCACCGCCGCGATCTGTTCATCTTTGCTCTTGTCTCTGATGGAATCCAAGAATTCCTGCCAAGCCACGACCCTATCGGTAGAGTCGATCTTCGCTTGACGTTGCAGAACATCGCTCCACTTGGTGAAGGCTTTAATGTCTTGATAGCTGACAGAGGCGTGTCCGAAAAGAGTATCTGCGTGAAGGGTGTCCAGCGCGTTGCCTGTAATAGCGGCAGGGGGCTGTGTATAGTCGTCGGCCTGTGCCTGGCTTGTCCCGCCAAGCAGGGTCAAAACGAAAAGGATCAAATACCAAACCTTCAATATAGACATCGGAATAACCAAGCTTGTTATTCCATCATCAAAGCATTTATTGTCTAATATTCCGGTAATTATGCCGAGCAGTTATCTAAAATTGTAGATAAAAAACAAGACCTTGGCGCTCTTTCCTCGCAAGGGAATTGCCTATAGTTTCAAGGGGTAAGCCATGCTTCGTTCCGTGAAAGTTTTGACGGAGAGGGAAGGGCTTTCGCCACAAAAAGATGAAAAAATTTGAGGCAACGGCTTGACGAGCCGTAGCGAACAGAAACAAGCCCAGCTTTTTGCCCTTTGGACTACGCCGCGGCAGCCTCCGCTCACTTCGTTAACGAAGGCTGGTGGGCCCGGCAGGATTCGAACCTGCGACAACACCGTTATGAGCGGTGCGTTCTAACCGCTGAACTACAGGCCCAGTCAGAAACGAAGGCTAGGGATAACAAATATTTTTCTCGCCGTCCAAGGGTTTAAGCGGGGTTCCTTACAAGGGCGCGCCAGCCGATGTCGCGGCGGCAGAATCCCTCTCGCCAGTCGATCTGGTCGACGGCTTGATAAGCCAGTTTCTGCGCCTCTGCGATGGTGGGGGCGGTGGCGGTTATGCACAAAACGCGGCCTCCGTTGGCTGTTATTTCTCCCCCCGCGTTAAGCTGGGTTCCTGCGTGAATCACGGTGGTATGGGGGATGGTTGCGGCGCGGTCGAGGCCATGAATAACGGTGCCTTTTTGATAAGAGCCCGGATAGCCCTGCGCCGCCATAACGACGGTCAGCGCCGCCGTATCGTGCCATGCTATGTCGACGCCGTCCAACATGCCTTTGCTGCACGCGTAAAGCAGCGCGAGGAGGTCGGATTTCAGGCGCGGGATCATGACTTCGGTTTCGGGATCGCCGAAACGAGCGTTAAATTCAATCAGCCTCGGCCCCGTTTTGGTCATCATCAGTCCGGCAAACAGGACGCCGGAGAAGGGGCGTCCCATCTTTTCCATCTCGGCGGCGGTCGGCTCGATGATCTCGCGCATGATGCGTTGCTTCATGGCTTCGTCGATGATCGGCGCGGGGGAATAGGCGCCCATGCCGCCTGTGTTGGGGCCTTTGTCACCGTCGAAAACTGCCTTGTGGTCTTGCGCCGTGGCGAAAAAGCGGGTGGTTTTTCCGTCGGCAAGAGCGAAGAAACTGACCTCTTCGCCTTCCATACATTCCTCGATCACGATTTCCGCGCCGGATGCGCCGAAGGCTTGATCGATCATCGCGTCGTCGATGGCGGCAATCGCTTCTTCGACGGAACGTGCGACGGTCACGCCTTTACCCGCTGCGAGACCGTCAGCCTTGACCACGATAGGCGCTCCTTGTTCTCGGACATAAGCGCGTGCGCCTTCGGCATCGGTGAAGCGTTTGTAGGCGGCAGTCGGCACGCCAGCCCGTGCGCAAAGGTCTTTCATAAATCCTTTGGAACTTTCCAATTCCGCCGCCAAGGCACTAGGGCCGAAGCTGGGAATCCCCACCGCAATTAGGGCATCGGCAAGACCGAGGGCGAGGGGAATTTCAGGGCCGATGACAACAAAATCTACATCATGCGCCTTTGCCGCCGCCGTGATCTCTGCGACTTTATCCGTAGCGATAGGCCAACATTCGGCAACGGCAGCAATGCCTGCATTCCCTGGGGCGCAATACAGTTTTTCGCATAAAGGCGATGCCACAATCGCGTTACAAAGCGCATGTTCACGCCCGCCGCCGCCTACGACCAGAACTTTCATTTTTTAGTCTCCGAATGAGGTGGGGGTATATAACCCGCTACAGGGCTTTCTCGCAAGCAAAGCGTTATTAACCAGCGTCTCCGCTTAAAGAATTAAAGTTTATAATCAGGATTCCGGCTTTCGCCGGAATGACGAGTTCGGTATGCTGCCCCTTATGTCACCATCTTCTCCACCGCCTTCTCTTTTTGATGCGCCCCGCGCAGGAGCTAACGCGCCTGAATTCAGCGTTAGCGAGTTGTCGGGGCTTGTCAAAAAGACGGTCGAGGAAACCTTCGGTCTCGTTCGCGTACGAGGCGAGATTTCCGACTGCAAGCTGCATTCCAGCGGTCATATGTATCTGACGCTGAAAGAAGGCACTGCTGTTTTGGCATCGGTATGCTGGCGCGGGCAGGTGGGGCGGCTGGGGATAAAGCCTGCCGTGGGGATGGAAGTCGTTTGCACGGGTCGTTTGACGACATTTGCTGGACAATCGAAGTATCAGTTGGTCATCGAAGGCATGGCTCTGGCGGGCATCGGCGCGTTGCTGAAGATGCTGGAGGAGCGCAAGAAAAAGCTTGCCGCCGAAGGGCTGTTTGACGCCTCACGCAAACGCGACTTGCCCTATCTGCCAGAGGCGATCGGCGTGGTAACTTCGCCGACAGGCGCGGTTATCCGCGATATTTTGCACAGATTGGCGGAACGTTTTCCGCGTCGTGTCTTGGTTTGGCCTGTAGCGGTTCAGGGCGAGGGGGCGGCTGAACAAATCACGGCGGCGATACGCGGCTTTAACGCTCTGCCAAAAACGGGAAAGACTCCCCGTCCCGATGTCCTTATCATTGCCCGAGGCGGCGGCAGCGTCGAAGATTTGATGCCGTTCAACGAAGAAAACGTCGTTCGTGCCGTGGCGGAAAGCGTTATCCCCGTTATCTCTGCCGTGGGTCACGAAACCGATACGACTTTGATCGATTTTGCCGCTGACCTTCGCGCCCCGACTCCCACAGCGGCGGCGGAAAAAGCCGTGCCGGTGCGCGAAGATTTATTGGCGCAAGTGGTCGATGACGGGAACCGTTTGTTCCAAGCCGCGATACGCTTAATGCAAGATCGATGTGAACGCCTGCGCTTGACGGGACGCGCTTTGGGCGACCCTGCTCGAGCGATAGAACCCTTGGCGCAAAGATTAGACGAAAAGACCGAACGCTTGTTGCTTGCATGGCGCGGCTTTTTCGACCGCCGCCGCGCTCAAACCGCCGAAGCTGCAGGTCGTCTCCGTCATCCCCGCGATGTCGTGCGCCTAGCGGCGCAGCGTTTGGAAAACGCCGATAAAAAATTGACTTTCGCATGGCGCGGCTTTCATGACCGCAGCACCGCAAGAGTTACCGAATCCGCAAGCCGCTTGCGACACCCCCGCGATATTCTCACTCTGGCGACCCAGCGTTTGGCGAACGCCGAACAGAAGATGGATTTTGCCTGGCGCGAAATTTTTACGCGCAAAGCGAACCAGCTGGAGAACAAAGGCTCTGTCCTCGGTCACTTGTCTCCCCGAGCTGTCTTGGGGCGCGGCTACGCTTTAGTGCAAAACGCCAAAGGCGGCATTATCTCCAGCGCCAGCCAAACAACATCCGGCGATAAACTCGTGATTGAATTCCAAGATGGGAAAACAGGGGTGGTGGCGGAGTAGGGGGGGCAACATGCATCCGTAGGCGAGTCATGAAGGATGGTTTAAGCCTCATAATGTAACATCGGCAACAGGGCAATCGACTGAGTTAACATGCGATCACATTGTAGAGGAAATCGGTGTCCCAAGCTGCGATATGTCGTTTAAGTTGAAGGCTTTCCTTGCCTTTT
>CAIXLI010000204.1 GCA_903920205.1 uncultured Pseudomonadota bacterium | reverse complement strand
TAAGGCCTTCAGTTCAGGGGAAAGTTCCATCCCCACGTTGACTCATATTCACGGCGTCACCGCAATACAAATCTACCGCTTGCCTCCCTTTAACTTAAGCCTGTGACCCGCCAGACTCACTCGGTACGGCTAGGCAGTTACGATAAAAGGGCATAAACTCGCCTTTTAGTTGCAAGGCAACCTATTTTTGTGCGGAATAGGGGCTCCTCCGCTCGGTAACCCTTTTTTTATTTTCTTGGTATAACCTCACGCCGAGTCACGTTGCTTCCCTTTCCTTGTTTTCCGGTGATCCATGCCTGTCGATATGAATATGAACGTCCTAATCGTGGACGACTACAAAACCATGCTGCGCATCATCGAGAATTTGTTGAAGCAGCTTGGGTTTAAGAACGTACATCAGGCGACGGATGGCAGCGCGGCGCTTAAGGTTCTGCGCGAAGCGCCGATAGGGCTGATTATTTCCGATTGGAACATGCAGCCAATGACAGGCCTGCAATTGCTCAAAGAAGTCCGCGCTGACGAGAAGCTGAAAGGCACGCCCTTCATTATGATTACCGCCGAAAGCAAGACCGAAAACGTCGTCGCGGCAAAAGAGGCGGGCGTCAACAACTACATCGTCAAGCCGTTCAACGCCGAAACGTTGAAACAAAAGATTTCCGCCGTCCTCGGTAGTTTCTAAGGAAGTTTACATGACCTCAACGCCGCGTGATTTTCAAGAACGCCTGCACAAAGAAATCAAAGCCGCGCACGAAGCGGTGAAGACCCCTCTGACGCCGGAAGAAGTCGCCGCCGTCGTGCGGCAGGTCGTCCAATCGCTGGAAGGCGATATCGCCCCCGCCGATTTGAAATTTTATACCGAACTGGAAGAACTGGCGCGTTATATCCGCCAGGCCAAAAACGATATCGCGTCGATCAAGCCCGACGATATCAGCACCAGCTTCATTCCCAACGCCACCGATGAACTAGATGCCGTTGTGGGCGCGACCGAAGACGCCACCAACCGCATCATGGACGTCTGCGACGAGATGAGCACAATCGCTGCCTTATGCACGCCTGAAATCAACGAAAGACTCGTCGGCTGCACGACCAAAATTTTCGAAGCCTGCAATTTTCAGGACGTAACCGGTCAGCGCATTACCAAAGTCGTCGAAACGCTCAAACATATCGACATCCGCATCGAAGCGATTGTGAAGGCGATGGGCGACGAAATCCATCGTGTCGGTGACGGGCATCTGCCCAAGAACGTCCACGCGGCAGATCCTGAAAAAGGCCTTCTGAACGGCCCCCAACTCCCCGCCAGCGCCATCAGCCAAGACGACATCGACAGGCTGCTCTCCGGCGGGAACTAAGCCGTTAACGCGGCCCATCTTTTAAAAGACTGAAACTTCTCTGTTATTGCGGGAAAATCGCTTTTTGTCCTTCACATAATGCGATTTTATCCGGAATCTCCTTTGGTTTCTTGCCCCAAGAAATCAACACGGATTCGCTCAAAAAGTCTTTCGGCAAAAGCCAAGGCGCGGCACCCTATTCCTCGCTCCACCCCGTTTCGATATGCGTATCCAAACGGTCTTCTTCTAACCCGACAGGGTCTTGGTGAACCAAAATATCCGCGTTCGGGATTTCCGCGCCGATGGCGGCATAAATTTTTTCCGTCAAATCATGCGCCTCGCGCAATGTGATAGAGCCGTCCATCTCGACATGAAGCTCGATAAAGATATGGTCGCTGTCGGAACGCGTGCGCATATCGTGGACGCCTCGCACACCGGGTTGCCGTAGAACGATGTCGCGGATTTTGTCGCGCATCGGCTGGGGCAGTTCCGCATCCATCAGCGCGATCATCGCTTGTTTTAGGATATGGAAAGCAGGAACAAGAAGCCCCGCCGCAATCGCCAGAGCAAAAACAGGATCAAACCAGTAATACCCCGTCAGATGATGCAAACCCAAGGCTGCGATAACCGCCAGATTGATGACTAAATCCCCAAGATAATGCAGCTGATCTGCTCCAACCGCCGAAGACTTCGTTTTTCCCACGACATGATTTTGAAAGAAAACCAGTCCAATCGTCAATGCGACCGCCAGCCCCATAACGGCATAGCCGACGTTGTCGTTGGCAATATCCTGCGGATGATAGAAACGGCTAGCGGCTTCATAGGCTAACACAACAGACGACCCGATAATAAAAACCCCCTGCGCCAAGGCCGCCAAAGGCTCGGCCTTCCCGTGACCATAGCGATGCCGTAGATCGGGCGGGCGCAACGCGCTGGCGACGCCATAAGCGGTGATGATCGAGGCGACAAGATCAAAGGTCGAATCAAACAGCGATGTCAAAACCGCAACAGAATCCGTCTCTAAATACGCAAAAAGCTTGGCGATAATCAGAATCGCGGCAACCCCGATGCTGGCAAAGGTGGCCCGCCGCCGCAGCCTGTCGTTGCCCATCGCAAGAATTTCGCGTTTGCCGATCATGGGTTAAGCCTTTCCCTCTGCCAGCCATCCGCCTCGCGCCGGTAAACAAAGCGATCATGCAACCGGAAATCGCCCTCTTGCCAAAACTCGATCAAGGACGGCGTCAGACGAAAGCCCCCCCAATGGGGCGGGCGAGGCACATCCCGTCCTTCGTAAAGCTTGTCCAAATCCTTGATGCGTTGTTCCAAAACCGCGCGGCTTTCCAGCGCGCGCGATTGCTGCGATGCCCATGCGCCAATCTGGCTGTCGCGCGGGCGGGTCGCAAAGTAAGCATCGGATTCTGCGTCGCTAACCTGCGTAATTGCGCCTTCCATATGCACCTGACGCTTCAAAGATTTCCAGTAAAAGCAAATTCCCGCCTTGCCCTGCGACGCCAGTTGCCCTCCCTTGCGGCTTTCGCGGTTGGTGTAAAAAACAATGCCTTGGGAATCAAACCCCTTCATCAGCATTGTCCGCGCTGAAGGCACCCCGTCTGCGCCCACCGTGGCCAGAGTCATCGCATCGGGATAAGAAGGCTCATGCTGCTTCGCCAGCTCAAACCAAGCAG
>CAIXLI010000203.1 GCA_903920205.1 uncultured Pseudomonadota bacterium | reverse complement strand
GCCTTGGCAAGTTTCACCCCGTAGGACTCAACCACATGAACGATATCCGTCGTTTGCTTGATCTTAGTGAAGTCAACAGACTTGGAAGATTTCATGCTGTGTCAAAGTTTACGCCACCAACTCCCCGCGACTCCTATTCGCCTTGGCAGGCTCCACACCCGATGATTCCAATGTCCCCATGTTCACCGCAAGCAACGTCATCGCTTGTTCCAGTTCCGACTTCATCACCGGCCAGCGCGATTCATGCTTCATTGCAATCTGCCGCGCTCGATCCAGACTTCGCCACGCCTCAGCTAAATGAAAATGTGCCTGGCAAGCATCGCTTTGATGTTTAGATAACGGTTCAGAAGAAAGGGAAGGTTTCATTTTTTAAAAGGCGTCAAGACTGTTTTGAAAGAAATTGACATGAAAATGAAATACTCTATATATTGTAATTATGCAAGCATCTTCGGTAATTTTTGAAAATGCCGCTTATAGTTTGGACATGTCCGCAGGAAGACCATCCAAATTTCCACGTTCCGTTTTTGGCGAACGCCTTTTTTCCGCTCGCCTTCAAATCGGATTTTCACAAATCCAGCTTGCCGAAAAACTAGGCGTGACTCAGCAAACCTATGCGGGGTGGGAACGAAAAACCACCGCCATCAAACCCGAATACATCTGCCGCCTATCGGAAATTCTCCGCATCTCGACAGATTTCCTCTTGGGACATGAGAACGACAACCGCCGTAATGGGAGCGGCCCCATCGGCAAAGCCCGTCAAACCTTTGAAAAAGTTTCCCAACTTCCACGCCACCAGCAACAAAAGATTCTTGAAGTTGTTGAAGCTCTCGTAGAACGAAACAGCAACGGCCACAAGCAAGCCGCCTAAACATTTTTCTTCAGCCGTTTCTGCGTCGTCGTGACGTGGTAACGGACAGGTGGGGTGTCGTCACGTAGGAAGGTAGGATCATCAGGCTGAAGACTGAAGACCGAAGGCAGAAGGAAAACACACCCCTGCGCTCGACTTCGCTCGCGGGTTCACCGGCGCTCCCGCTTGGTGACTGGCTCCCCTGAATAACCAGGACAGCGGCCTTCCCTTTCTTACCGCCCTGGCCGCTGCTCCTCCCTCGGCCTCACGGCTTGCGCTCCGCGCAACCCTCCGTTCCCTCCTCATTCCATTCGTCGGTCACTGCGGGCGAATGTCGTCGCGCCGCTTGCCGATTGCCCATCGGCATCGTGATCGGCCTTCCGATTGCGACTTCGCGCAAGTCGGAGCGGCCGATCACGAACGCGGCTTGGCGCACAAACGTCCCGATCCCTCGGGACTCCATGTCCGCCACCGATCCATCTGCACCACCGCCAAAGGCAAAGCGGTGTTGCAGATGGTCGCCATCCGATGGCGTCGGTAGCAGACATGACAGCGATTCCCATCGCTGTTTGTGCGCTTGCCCCTTCTCCCCTGTCTCGTGCCAAGCACTCGCGGGGAGAACCTAGGGGCGGCTCGCGTTCCCCTCTGGCACCCCACCAAACTTTTACACGAGACCCTG